>CAZCTU010000041.1:0-9980 GCA_964501495.1 uncultured Ramlibacter sp. | reverse complement strand
TGGCCGCGCCACATGGGCAAAACGCCCACGGTGGGCACGCCGGTGAGTTGCTGCAGCATCTCGGGCCCGGGCGCGAGCAGGGCCGCGTCGCCCCGGAAGCGATTGAGCACGAAGCCGCGCAGGCGGGCGCGGTCCTCGGGCTCGAGCAGCGACCAGGTGCCGTACAGGTGGGCGAAGGCGCCGCCGCGGTCGATGTCGGTCACCAGCAGCGCGCGGGCGTCGGCGTGGCGGGCGGTGGCGAGGTTGACGAAGTCGCTCTCGCGCAGGTTGATCTCGGCGGGCGAACCGGCGCCTTCGATGACCACCAGGTCATGGCGGGCGCGCAGGTCGTCCAGTGCCGCGGCGATCTGCGGCCAGACGTGGCGGCTGCGTTCGCGCCAGGGCATGGCGGACAGCTGCGGGTCGGCCTGCCCCATCAGCACCACCTGGCTGCGGGTGTCGCTCTCGGGCTTGAGGAGCAGCGGGTTCATCGCCACCTCGGGCTCGGCGCGGGCGGCCAGGGCCTGGAAGTACTGGGCGCTGCCGATCTCGCCGCCGGCCACCACCCGGGCGTTGTTGCTCATGTTCTGGGCCTTGAAGGGCGCGACCTTGAGGCCGCGCCGGGCGTAGAGCCGACACAGGGCGGTGGCCAGCCAGCTCTTGCCGGCGCCGCTGGTGGTGCCCCAGACGATCAGGCAGCGGGCGCTCATGACAGGGCCCCCACGCTCGGCACTACGTGTCCTTCGCTGCCCCCCAAGGGGGCGTGCGCAGGCAAGCCGCTTGCCCCGGGGGCTGGCGTCCGCCAAGGCACCTGACCTGCGTCAAACACAAGGCCGGCGGCCGGGACTAGGCTGCATCTATCCATCATCAGGAGCTCCCCCCATGAACACCCCTTCCACCCCGCAACGCGTCGCCCTGGTCACCGGCGCCGCCTCCGGCATCGGCCGGGCCATCGCACTGGCCTGGGCCCGCGAGGGCGTGACCGTGGTCGTGTCGGACATGCAGGAAGACGGCGGCCGCGAAACCGTGGCCCTGGCCGAGGCGGCGGGCGGGCAGGCCCTGTTCGTGCCGGCCGACGTCTCCCGCCCCGGGGACTGCGAGGCGCTGGTCAAGCAGACCGTGGCCCGCTTTGGCCGCCTGGACATGGCCTGCAACAACGCAGGCATCGCCGGCACGCTCGCGCCGACTGCCGACTACCCGCTGGAGGCCTGGTCGCAGGTGATCGGCGTCAACCTCTCGGGCGTGTTCTACGGCATGAAGTACCAGATCGCGCAGATGCTGAAGAACGGCGGCGGGGCCATCGTCAATGTGGCCTCCATCCTGGGCGCGGTAGGCTTTGCCAACGCGCCGGCCTACACCGCGGCCAAGCACGGCGTGGTCGGCCTGACCAAGACCGCCGCGCTCGAGTACTCGGCGCAGGGCGTGCGGGTGAACGCGGTGGGACCGGCCTTCATTCATACCCCGATGATCGCCGGCCTGGAGGCCGATGCGGGCGCCCATGCGATGCTGGTGGACCAGCACCCGATCGGGCGCCTGGGCCAGCCGGAGGAAGTGGCCGAGCTCGTGACCTGGCTGGCCTCGCCCAAGGCCTCCTTCGTCACCGGCAGCTACTACCCGGTCGATGGCGGTTACCTCGCGCGCTGAGCGGCCGCCGGCAGCGCCACCCAGCCCTCGCCCACCCGGTGCACCGCGACGCGGTGGCTGAACACCGACTCCAGCGCGCGGTGCGTGGCCGGGTCGGCGCTGGCGCCCTGGTGCAACAGACGTCCCTGGTCGATCAGTACCAGGGCATCGGCCTGCAGGGCCATGTTCAATTCGTGCAGCACCGTGACCACGGTGCCGCCGGCGCGCACGTGTTCACGCACCAGCTCCAGCCAGTCGGCCTGGTGCGGCGGGTCGAGGTGGGCCAGGGGCTCGTCCATCAGCAGCAGCGGCGCCTGCACCGCCAGCGCCCGCGCCAGCAGCACCCGCTGGCGCTCGCCGCCCGAGAGCTGGCCCAGGGGGCGCTGGCGCCAGTCCCAGCAGCCGGTGCGGCGCATGGCCGACCCCACCGCCTGCGCGTCCTGCGCCGAGGGCGCGGCCAGCCAGCCCTGGTGCGGCAACCGGCCCAGCATCACCACGTCGAGGGCGCGCAGGTCGGCGGCGTCGCCCTCCTCGCCCTGCCCCATCCAGGCCAGCGTGCGGCCGCGGCCGCGGGCGCCCAGGGCGCGCGGGTCCTGGCCGAGCCAGCGGACCTCGCCCCGGGCCGGGATGAGGCCGGCCAGGGCGAGCAGCAGGCTGGTCTTGCCCGCGCCGTTGGGGCCGGCAACCGCGGTCCACTGGCCGGCGGGCAGAGAGAGGTCGAGTGCGGGGATGACCGTGCGGCTGCTGCGGGTCACGTGCAGGGCGCGGGCTTCGAGGGCGGGCGTGCGCGCGGCATCGGCGCCGGGGGCAGCGCGCGGGCCTGAACGGTCTTCAGCCCGCTCGCGCATGACGGCATCTTCCGGGAGGTTCACAGCGGCCTCCGGTGCATCAGCCACAGCAGGTAGCCACCGCCCAGCACTGCGGTGAGCGCGCCCACCGGCAGCTCCTGCGGCGCGAGCAGCCAGCGGGCGGCGACGTCGGCCGCCAGCAGCAGCGCGCCCCCCGCGAGGGCCGAGAGCGGCAGCAGCCCGCGGTGCGTGGGCCGGGCCGCCAGCCGCACCAGGTGCGGCGCCACCAGGCCGACGAAGGCCACCAGGCCCACCTGGGCGACGGCGGCGCCGGTGGCCAGGGCCATCACCGCGACCAGCAGGCCGCGCGCCAGGCCCAGGGGCACGCCCAGGCTGGCGGCGGTGGCCTCGCCCAGCACCAGCGCGTCGAGCGCGCGCGCCAGGGCCAGGCCGGCGAGCAGGGCCGGCACCAGCGTGCCGGCCAGCACCTGCACCGCGGGCCAGCCGAGGAAGCCGGTGGTGCCGAGCATGAAGCCCTGCATGGTGCGCATCACCTCGGGCAGGCGGAACAGGAGCAGGGACGAAAGCGCACCCAGCACCACGCCCACGATCACGCCGGCGAGCAGGAGGCGCAGGGTCTGCTGCACGCCGCGCGCCAGCACCAGGGTGAGGAGCACGCCCCCCAGCGCGCCGGCGAAGGCGGCGCCGGTCATGCCCAGTTGCGCCAGGGCGCCGGCGGCCGCGGGGGCAAAGCCGGTCGCCGCCAGCAGCAAGGCCACGCCCAGGCTGGCGCCGCTGGCGCTGCCCAGCAGGTAGGGGTCGGCCAGCGGATTGCGGAACAGGCCCTGGGCCACCGCGCCGGCCAGGCCGAGCAAGGCCCCGGCCAGCCAGGCCCCCAGGCTGCGAGGCAGGCGGATGTCCCAGAGGATGGCGGCCTGGGCCGGGTCCTGCGGCGTGCCGGCCCCGGGCCACGAAGGCAGCTGCCAGCCGGTGCTGCCGATCGCCAGCCCGAGCAGCACCAGCGCCGCGCCCGCAAGCGCGAGCAGGAGTGCGAGGCCCCAGGCGGCGCGGGTGGTCATGGTGCCCTCCGGGGGGAGGAGGAAGACTTGCTTGATGCGGCCATTGGCGCAGGCGAGCTCGCGGCTGCGGGGCCACCAGTTCGCGCGCCGGTCGACGTGCCTGCGCCATCCAGGCAGCGGGCCATCAACCGCAGGCCCTCGCCCAGGCGCGGACCGGGCCGCACCAGCAGGTCGGCCTCGCGCGGGCCGAAGGCGCAGACGCGGCCCTGACGCACGGCCTCGATGCCACGCCAGCCCGGGCGTCCGGCCATCTCGGCAGCGGGGCCGGCGGTGGTCATGATGACCTGCGGGTTGGCGCGCACCACGAACTCGGGGTTGATGCGGGGAAAGGGCCCGAGCGAACCGGGCACCACGTTGACGGCGCCCAGACGCGCGAGCAGCTCGCCGAGGAAGGAAGCCTCGCTGGCCGCATAGGGCGACTCGCTCACCTCGAAGTAGACCCGCAGGCCGCGCGCGGCGGGCGGCAAGAGCGCCGGGGCGCCGGCCAGTTCCTGGTCGAGGCGCGCCTGCAGGGTCGGGCCCTGCCCGGTGCCCAAGGCCTGGTCCAGGCGGGTGATGGTGCGGCGCAGGTCGGCCAAGCTGCGCGGCTCGATCGCCAGGACCCTGAGGCCCAGGGCTTCCAGGCGGGCGACGGAACGGGTCGAGGTGGCGGCCAGCACTAGGTCGGGCCGCAGGGCCACCACGGTCTCGACCTGCGCGTCCTCCAGCCCGCCCACATGCGGCAGGCCCTTCACCGACTCAGGCCAGTTGGAATAGTCGTCCACGCCCACCAGCCGATCGCAGGCGCCCAGGGCGCAGACGGTTTCGGTGAGCGAAGGCAGCAGGCTCACGACGCGCCGGGGCGGCGCGGGCAGGCTCACTACGCGGCCACGGTCGTCCGTCACCTGCACCGGCTCGGCCGCAGTCGCCTGCGCGGGCACTGCGGTCCAGGCCAGGAGGGCCCAGGCCGCTGCGAACAGGCGTCGACGGTCAAGCATGGCGCGCGCTCCAGTCGAGGACGATACGGTGCATCTGCTCCACCCCGTCGGTGAGCGAGGCGGGGCCGGGCTGCAGGATGTCGGCGGACTTGATCTCGAACAGCTGCCCGTCCCGCACCGCCGGCACCGCCTCCCAGCCCGGGCGGGCGGCCACCTTCTCGGGGCGGAATTTCTTGCCGCACCAGGAGCCGATGACGATGTCGGGCTGGCGGCGGATGATCTCCGCCGGGTCCTGCACGATGCGGTCCTTGCCCAGGCTCTGGCGGGCCAGCTCCGGGAAGATGTCGTCGCCGCCGGCAATGGCCAGCAGCTCGCTCACCCAGCGGATGCCGCTGATCGCGGGCTCGTCCCACTCCTCGAAGAACACCCGCGGCCGACGCGGCAGCGCGCGCCCGGCGGCGGCGATGGCGTCCAGCCGCGCGCGCCATTGGGCGAGCAGCTGCCCGCCCCGCTCGGCCTCGCCCACCAGGGCGGCGACCTGCCAGAGCATCGAGAAGATCTCGTCGACGCTTCGCTGGTTGAACACCGTCACCTGGATGCCCTGGCGGATCAGCGCGCTGGCGATGTCGGCCTGCAGGTCGGAGAAGCCGAACACGCAGTCCGGCTCCAGCGCCAGGATCTTGTCGACCTTGGCGCTGAGGAAGGCGCTGACCTTGGGCTTTTCTTCCCGGGCCCGGCGCGGGCGCACGGTATAGCCCGAGATGCCCACGATGCGCGCCTCCTGCCCGAGCAGGTACAGCCACTCCGTCGTTTCCTCGGTGAGGCAGACGATGCGGCGGGGGCCAAGGGAGGAGGCGCTCATGGGGCGGCGTCAGCGGGTCTGCCAGCGCAGAGTGAGGTAGGCCGTGCGACCGGGCTGGTTGTAGCCGTACACGGTCTCGTAGTGGCGGTCGGTAGCGTTGTTCACCTTCATCTGCAGGTCGAAGTCGCGGGCGAATCGCCATTGCGCAAACAGGTCGACCGTCGAATAGGCCGGCAGGCGCTTGGCCGCGGTGTTGGCTGCATCGTCGTAGCGCTCGCCGACGTGCAAGAGGCTCGCGCCCCAGCGCCAGGCGCCTTGCTGCCAGTCGGCACCCAGGCTGGCCTGCTGGCGGGCACGTCGCACCAGCAGCTTGCCCGTGTCCTCGGCCCGCGGGTCGAGTCCGTCGAGCGAGGCCCTGAGGTTCGCGCCAGCGACGCGCACCTTGCCCGAAAGGGTCCAGCCACGCAGGCGGGCTGCACTCAGGTTCTGGACCTTGTCGCTCACGCTGTCATAGGCCAGCAGGTCGCGGATGCGGTTGTCAAACCAGGTGAGCTTGGCCTGGCGTTGCTCTTGCGTCCACCCCAGCGAGAGCTCGCGATTCACGCCATGCTCCGGCCGCAGGTTGGGGTTGCCGTTATAGGCGTCGTAAAGATCGCCGAACGAGGGAGCGACGAAAGTCTGCCCCCACGAGGCGCTGGCCCGCCACTCGGGCGTGAACTGCAGGCCGTAGGACAGCAGGCCGGTGTTGCGGTCGCCGTAGGCGTTGCTGCTGTCGCGGCGCAGGTTGGCCTGCCACAGTTGCATGCCGCTCTGGCCATTGAGGCCGGCGAAGACCGAGCGGGTGTCACGACGGGGCTGCGCCGGCGGCGGGGATTGCTCGATTTCCTGGCGCGAGAATTCGGCTCCCGCCAGCACCGCTCCGGCTCGCGTCGCGAGGGTGTTCTGCCAGGTCAGATTGCTCAGCGTGCTGCGCACCGGCGTGTAGTAGATGGAGCGGATCGGGTTGTGCGTGTCCTCCGACTGCCCGATGCTCACCTGGGTCAACCAGTCCCGGCTCACCTGGCCGGTGAAGCCCGCCTGGAGCACCGCGGCCCGGACCACCGTGCGCGAATCGGTCCCGGTGCCGTTGTACTCGTCAAAACGGGAAACCCCGTTCGAATGGAGCATGCTGGCGTCTAGGCGCCAGTCCTTGTTGATCGGCATCCGGAGTGAGCCATTGAGCGAGCCCTGGCGGAACCCATCGCGGTCCGCCACGTAGCTGCTGGCGCCCGCATTGGGGCTGGTGGCGGAAATTCCTTTCTCGGCCATCTGCTGCATGCCCAGTGCATAGCGCAGGCCCTCCTTGTCCCCGCCCTGGACGGACGCGGCCACGCGGCCATGGCCCAAGGTGCCGGCGGTGAGGGCGACTTCGGTCTGGCGGCCTTCGCGGCCCTGGCGTGTGAACACCTGCACCACGCCTCCCGCGGCATCCGCGCCGTAGAGGGCGGAGGCGGGTCCCTTGAGGACCTCGATGCGCTCGATCGTCTCGACTGGAATCGTCTCCCAGGGCGCGGTGGCGGTGTAGAGCGAATTGACCCGCACGCCGTCGACCAGCAGCAGGGTGTGACGGCCGCTGGTGCCGCGTGTGAAGAGGCTGGCGGCCTGGCCGGGGCCGCCATTGGCGGTCGTCTGCAAACCGGCGTCACGGGCCAGCAGCTCGGGCAGGGTGCGGGCGGCGGAGGACTCGATCGCGCTGCGTTCGATCACGACCAGATCGGCCAGCACCTCGTCGGCACGGGACTCGACGCGGGTGGCCGTCACGACCACCGGGCGCAGTTGCGGCTCGGAGCCGGCTGAGGAGGAGGAGGAGGAGGAAACCGTCTGGGCAAAGACGCCCGGAACAAGGGCCACGCCCACGGCCAGCAAGGCCGCACGGTGGCGCGGTGCGAAGCGCACGCGATTTTTCATGAGGAAGCGATCAGTCAAGTCGCCCGCGCCGGGTTCCCCGCCAGCGCATTGGGCATCACGGCCCGCGTCATGGAAACCATGGGCGCGGGCCACCTCGTTGGCCGGTATCCGGGCTGGCGGATCGCCTCATCGCCTTCCCAGGCCTTGTGGACCCAGTGGCTGGTGGATGAGGCGGGTGCGCGCCCTTTGATGAAAAAGGCCTCGCACGCTCCGCTTACCGTTGCGGGGGCAGCGCAGGTTGGGCCGGCACTCGCATGCACTGGCCTTCCTGCTTCCCGTTGAACTGCGGCATGAGAACCACACCGCGAGCACCAACAGGCCCATTTTAGGGCCTGGCCTTTCTCAAACCCTACAATCGCTGCCATGACCCAGGCCAGCCAGATGGAGCAGATCGCCGAGCGCGTGGAGCGGCTGCTCCTGCGCCACGAGGAGCTCCAGCGCACCAACGCGCTGCTGCTGGCCCAGGTCCAGTCGCTCACCCAGGAGCGCGACTCGCTCAAGTCCCGGCTGTCGGCGGCCCGCGCCCGCGTCGACGCCCTGATCGAGCGCCTGCCCGAGATCAAGAACGTGGCCTGAGGCCCGCCGCTCCCTCCCCTGCCCCACGCATGAACCAGATCGAAGTCCAGATCATGGGCCAGAGCTACCTGCTCGGCTGCCCCGAAGGTGGCGAGGCCCGCCTGCGCGAGGCGGTGGACCGGGTGGACGCCGCCATGTGCCGCATCCGCGACGCCGGCAAGATCAAGGCGCGAG
Organism: uncultured Ramlibacter sp.; assembly: GCA_964501495.1. GTDB lineage: Bacteria > Pseudomonadota > Gammaproteobacteria > Burkholderiales > Burkholderiaceae_C > Ramlibacter. Next base: position 2,095 of record CAZCTU010000041.1, on the reverse strand, counting down.
ACCGCATCGCGGTGCTGGCCGCCCTCAACCTCGCCTTCGACCTGGCCGACCGCCCGGCACCGGAGCCGGCACCGGCCTCCACGTCCGCCCCCACATCCGCGCCGGTCCCCGCGGCCAACGACGCCCAGGGCGACGACCCCGCCCGCGTGCAGCAGCTGCTCGCCCGCCTGGACCAGGTGCTGGGCGAGGACGGCCGCCTGCTCTGACCGGGCCGGGTGGCCCGAAAAGACGTCACGGCCTCCCCGTTTTCCTGCTGCCTCGGCGGTGCCCAGCGCCTACAATGGTCCGTGTCTGCGGTGCGCGCCGGGTCTTATATTTCCTTGAACCAATGCTCATATGAGCCCGGGCTTGGAACAAACCCCGCAAGCGTGAGCGTCTCGCGTCAGATGAACCCAATGCGGGGGTGACCTCGCCCACCTGAACCCCCGGTTCAGGATGCTGGCCCGGTGGCACTTGCAGACACCTTTTCCCCTGCCAGCGTTCCGGCGCTCCGGTCACGACTTGGCGAGAACAACGACAACAAGACGAGACAAGACGTGAGCCTCGAATTCCTGAGCCCCGAACTCCTGCAGACCCTCGACCCCCTCCTGGTGATTGAACTGGCCCTCCTGGGCATCGGCGCCGGCTTCCTCGCCGGCCTGCTGGGCATCGGAGGCGGCATGGTGCTGGTGCCCTTCATCTCCTACTTCCTGGCCGCGCGCGGCGTGGGCCCGGAGCTGGGAGTCAAGATGGCCATCGCCACCTCCATGGCGACCATCATGTTCACTTCGCTCTCGAGTGTGCGCGCCCACCACAAGCGCGGCGCGGTGCGCTGGGATCTGGTCCTCACGCTGGCGCCCGGCATCGTGGCCGGCGCCCTGCTCGCCAGCGCGGGCGTGTTCAGCCTGATTAAGGGCACCTGGCTGGCCATCTTCTTCGGCCTGTTCGTCGCCTTCTCGGCGACCCAGATGTTCCGCAACCGCAAGCCCCAGCCCTCGCGCCAGATGCCGGGCACGGCGGGCCGCTTCGCCGCGGGCGGCGCCATCGGCTTCCTCTCGGGGCTGGTGGGCGCGGGCGGCGGCTTCATCAGCGTGCCCTTCATGGTCTGGTGCAACGTGGCCATGCACAACGCGGTGGCCACCTCGGCGGCCCTGGGCTTCCCGATTGCGGTGGCTAACGTGGCCGGCTACGTGGTGGCCGGCACCGGCCTGCAGGGCCTGCCGCCCGGCTCGCTGGGCTTCCTGTGGCTGCCGGCGCTGGCCATCATCGCGGTGTGCAGCGTGCTCACCGCCCCGGTGGGCGCGCGCGTGGCCCACGCGCTGCCGGTGGACAAGCTCAAGAAGGTGTTCGCGGTCATCCTCTACATGCTGGCCGCGTACATGTTGAACAAGGGCCTGAGCGCCCTGCTCTGAGCCCCCTCGCCAGGGTTCCGCTTCAGCCCGCGGCGTCGAGACCGGCGCCGGGGTCCTCCTCCCCCGCGACAGATTCCTCAGGCGCCTTCGTCGGCAGGTCGATGAAGGCGGCGGCGTTCTCGTCCTGACGCGGACGTTGCGTCGGGTGGTCGGGCACGGGCGAGGCGGGCTCGCCCGGCGCCGGGTGCGGCGGCTCGCCCGGGGGCTCGTCGGGCTCGGGCTCATGATCGGGGGGCACACGATGTGCCATTGGGGTGTCCATGCGGCGCTCCTCCAGGATGGCACACCCTGGAACATTCACCCGGCACCGCCCGTAGGACGCACCCGCAAAGGGTCAGGCGAACTCGCCCTTGTACTGCTCGCGCAGCAGGTTCTTCTGCACCTTGCCCATGGTGTTGCGCGGAAGGTCCGCCACCACGAAGCAGCGCTTGGGGATCTTGAAGTTGGCGAGCTTGGACTTGAGGGCGGCGACGAGCGCCGCGCCGTCCACCTGCGCGCCTTGCTTGGCCACCACCACCGCCACACCCACCTCGCCGAAGTCGGGGTGCGGCACGCCCACCAGGGCGCTTTCGGCGACGCCGGGCATCTCGTTGAGGTAGCCCTCGATCTCGGCCGGGTAGACGTTGTAGCCGCCGGAGATGATCAGGTCCTTGCTGCGGCCGACGATGGTGACGTAGCCGTCGTCGTCGAAGCGGCCCACGTCG
>CAZCTU010000040.1:0-10012 GCA_964501495.1 uncultured Ramlibacter sp. | reverse complement strand
AGGCGCACAAGGTGCCCGTGGGCCGCGACCAGATCCAGCACATCGAGATGGCGCGGGACATGGCCTCCAGCTTCAACCACCTGTACGGCGCGCACTTCACCCTGCCCGAGGCGGCGGTGGACGAGTCGGTGGCCACCCTGCCCGGCCTGGACGGCCGCAAGATGTCCAAGAGCTACGACAACACCGTCGGCCTGTTCGCGCCGCCGGCGCAGATCCGCAAGCAGATCGCCGGCATCGTGACCGACTCGCGCGCGCCCGGCGAGCCCAAGGACACCGAGGGCTCGGCCCTGTTCCAGATCTACCAGGCCTTTGCCACCCCCGAGGAGACCGAGGCCCTGCGCCGCGCCTATGCCGAGGGCATTGCCTGGGGCGACGCCAAGCAGCTGCTGTTCGAGCGCATCGACCGCGAGATCGCGCCGATGCGCGAGCGCTATCAGTCCCTGGTCGACAACCCGGCCGAGCTGGAGCGCATCCTGAAGCGTGGCGCCGAGAAGGCGCGCGCCATCGCCACCCCCTTCATGGGCCGGCTGCGCGAGGCGGTGGGCCTGCGCAACCTGGGCACCCAGGCCGCTGGCGGCGCCAAGAAAACCGAGAAGGCCGCCCTGCCCGCCTTCAAGCAATACCGTGAGGCCGACGGCCTGCACTACTTCAAGCTGGTCGATACCAGCGGCCGGCTGTTGCTGCAAAGCCGCGGTTTCGAGTCCCCCCGGGAAGCGGGCCAGGCGGTGGCGGCGCTCAAGGCGCAGGGCCTGCCTGCTGTGGCCGCCCTGGGCCCCCAGGTGGAACGGCCCCAGGACGTGACCGAGAACGAATTGGGGATGTCCCTGTCCCGGCTGATGCCGGAGGCTTAAGCCTGCTCTGCTATAAAGACGGCCAACGGTAACCTTTTTTTACGTTCGAGATGACCATGCAGGCCCCCAAGAACAACCCTCCCATGAATCTCTACGTCATCGACGACCACCCGCTGATGCGTGAGGCCGTGGTGATGCTGATGCGCCGCCTGCGCCCCGGCGCCAACGTGGTCGAGCTCGAGCGCATGGGCGGCCTGGACGCCGCGGTCCGCCAGCACGGCGCGCCCGACCTGATCTGCCTGGACCTGAAGCTGCCCGACACCACCGGCACCTCGGGCGTGCACGAGATCAAGAACCTGTTCCCCAACACCCCCCTGGCGGTGCTGTCCGCCTCGCCCGCGGCCGACTGCGAGGAGCTGTGCATCGACGCTGGCGCCGACATCTACATCGAGAAGTCCTCCGGTGCCGGCGAGATCGGCAACGCCCTGCGCGCCCTGCTGGCCGCCGACGGCCAGTTCGAGGAGCTCGCGCCCACCGACAACAAGCTGTCCAAGCGCCAGAAGCAGCTGATCGTGATGCTGGATCGCGGCCTGTCCAACCGCGAGATCGCCGACGAGCTGGGCATCTCCGAGCACACGGTGAAGGTGCACCTGTGGCGCCTGTTCCGCCGCCTGGGCGTGAAGAGCCGCACCCAGACCATCCACTACGCCCGCGTGCACGGCCTCCTGGGCAGCTGAGGCCCCGTCAAGCTCCGCGCGGCTCACGCACCTCGAAAAGAAACCGGCCACTGGGCCGGTTTTTTCTTGAGCGCTCCCCCGGCGCGGGTCCGGTTTCAGCGCCCGGTGAACTGGTGGATGCTCGCCGCCCGCGCCGCGGCCTGGGTGGGATCGGTGGGCCGCATCTCGAGCCGGAACACGCTGCCGCGGCCGGGCCGCGAGTCGAGGGTCACCGGATGCCCGAGGATGTGCGAGAGCCGCGAGACGATGTACAGGCCCAGGCCGAAGCCGTCCTCGGTGCCCGCGTGCAGGTGCACCTTGTAGAACTCGCGAAAGATCTCCCTGTGCAGGGCCGGCGCGATGCCCACGCCGGTGTCCCAGACCTCGAGCACCGGGGTCTTGAGGCCCTTGGGGCCGGGGCGCAGGGCCAGCAGCACCCCGCCCTTGTCGGTGTACTTGATGGCGTTGGAGACCAGGTTGCCGGCGATGCGCTTGAGGAGCAGCGGATCGGAGCGCACCTGCGCGCCGGCCAGCGGCCCGCCCCGCCGCACCTTGAACGTGAGGCCCTTGGCCTGGGCCAGGGGCTGGTACTGCAGCTCGAGGTCGTCCAGCAGGCCGTCGAGGGAGATGTCGTCGATCTTGAGCCGCACATGGCCCGAGTCCAGCCGCACCAGGTCGAACAGGGAGTCGAACAGCGTGTTGACCGCCTTGGTCGATTCGACGATCTTGGGCGCGATCTCGCGCACCAGCTCGGGCTCGCCCGCCAGCCAGTCGGCATAGAGCTGCAGCGCGTGCACCGGCTGGCGGATGTCGTGCGTGGCGCTGGCGAGGAAGCGGTTCTTGATCTCGACCGCGTTGAGCGCGGCCTGGGTCTGCCGGGTGAGCGAATTGATCAGCTGGCTGTTGCGGTACTGCAGCTCGAAGTTGCGCCGCCAGGCCAGGTGCTGGCGCCGGGCCACCTGCAGCAGCACCAGCCAGAACAGCAGCAGGAAAAGGGCCAGCCAGTAGTCCACCACCGGGATGTCCAGCTGCATGTCCAGGCCCGCGCGCCACAGCACCGCGACCAGGGCGCCGCCAAGCAAGGGGTGGATGAACAGGCGCGCCGTGTGCAGGTGGGGCGACAGCACGCCGGTGGCCACCATGGCCATCACCGCCATCACCAGCCAGGCGCCGAACTGGTAGACCAGGGGCGCGCGCTCGAAAAAGAGCAGCGGCGCCAGGCCCAGCACCAGGCCGGCGGCCGGCCAGAGCCAGCGGAAGCGCCGGTGGAAGGCCAGCTGGGTGGCGGGCTCGGTCGCCGCCATCCGGCGGTCGAACCGCAGCAGCACGCCCGCGCCCACCAGCCCGATCAGGGCCGCGGCGACGCACCAGACCACCAGCATCGGGCTGCCGCCGCTGGAGGCCAGCAGGCCCAGGAACACCGGGGAGACCAGCCAGGCCGCGAACTGGGTCTGGTAGGCCGCCTGCATCATGGTGCGGACCAATTCCGCCTCGACCCACTCGGACTCGGTGGGCAAGGGGGGGGCGTGGTCAGGGGTGGACATGGCGAGCGGGGCCGTCCGCAGGCGCAAGGCCCGGCCGGCACGCCCGAGTCTAGCGAATGGATGGGCCGCGCCTGGGGGCGGGCTCGATCCGCAGCTGCTGCCGGTACTTGGTGACGGTGCGCCGCGCCACCCGCAGGCCCTGGGTGGCCAGGGCGCGGGCCAGGTCCACGTCCGACAGCGGCGCCTCGCGCGGCTCGGTCGCCACCAGCTCCCGGATCAGGCCGCGCACCGCGGAGGGCGAGCAGTGGCCGCCGCTGTCGGTGGCCAGCCCGCGCGAAAAGAAGAAGCGCAGCTCGAACAGGCCGCAGGGGGTGGCCATGTACTTCTGGTGGGAGACCCGCGAGACGGTGGACTCGTGCACCCCCACCGCCTGCGCGATCTCCTTGAGCGCCAGCGGCCGCAGCGCCAGCGGCCCGAGGGCGAGGAAGCGGTGCTGCCGCTGCAGGATGGCGCGCGCCACCGCCAGGATGGTGGCAAAGCGCTGGTCCACGTTGCGCAGCGTCCAGCGCGCCTCCTGCAGCTGCCGCCCCAGGCCGGGGCCGGCCTGGGCGCGGTGGCGCAGGCACCAGTCGGCGTAGCCTTGCTGCAGCCGCAACCGGGGCAGGGCCGCGGGGTTGAGGTGGGCCACCCAGGGGCCGGGCTGTCCCGGCCGGCCCGGGCCGCGCCGCACCACCACGTCGGGGATGAGCGCGCCCGCGGCGGGCGCGCCGATGCGCCAGCCCGGCCGGGGATCGAGCCTGCGGATGCGCTCGCAGGCGGCCTGCACCTGCGCCAGTGGCTGCCCCAGCCGGCGGGCGATGCCGGCCAGGTCCCGCGACGCCAGCGCCGGCAGGTGGTCCTGCACGATGGCCAGGGCCAGGGCCAGCGCCGTCGGGTCCGCGGCCGCACGCAGCTGCAGCGCCAGGCACTCGCCCAGGTGGCGCGCACCGACGCCCGCCGGCTCCAGCGCCTGCACCCGGGCCAGGGCCAGGGACCACTCGGGTCCGGCCGGTGGCGGCTGCAGCTCGGGCAGGGCTGCGCCCAGGTCGGCCAACGGCACACGCAGGTAGCCGTCCTCGTCCAGGCAGGCCGCCACGGCCAAGGCCATCAGGCGCTCGCGGGGGGACAGTCGCAGCAGCCGCAGCTGGCCCGCCAGGTGCTCGGCCAGCGTCACCGGGCCGGCGAGCTGGTCGATCCACTCGTCCGCATCTCCGGTCCCGCCCGAGGGCCAGAGGTCCTGGCCGGCGTCGGGCGGCTCGCCCTCGGGCGCGGCCGGCACCTCCCAGGCCTCCTCGGCCCATTCGAGGAAGGGGTTGTCGCACGCCACCTGCCGCAGCACCTGCGCATAGTCGGCCGAAGGCAGCTGCAGCAGGCGCACGGCCTGCTGCTGGCGCGGTGACAGCGAGGGCTGGGCGGTGGTCGCCAGCCGGGCGCTGGCGCTCAGTCCGAAGGTGGGCAACATCGCGGGCCCCGGTGCAAGGCGCGTGCCGTGGCGGCACCGACGGCACAGGCTTTCACGTCTGCAAGCGCTGGTCACGCGGTCGCGCAGCCGGCGCGTGACCAGTGCCACACCCGGAGCCGGGCCAAGCCGCGCGTGGCGGCGGCACTTGCGGCAATTCATGCCTTGCACGGGCCGCCAGCCGATTACAGCTGCTTGCGCCCGCCCCTCGGCACGGGCCAACGCCGCTACGGTATGGGCCGATGCATGCCCTGTCCCCCGCACCGCATGGACGGACGCCATGGCCCATGCCCTGATCGTGGAAGACGACGCCGAGGCGGCGCGCCTGGTCGCGGGCGTGGTGGCGGACCAGGGCTTCACCGCCGCCTGCGCCGGCACGCTGCTGGACGCGCGCCGCCAGCTGGCGCTGCAGACGCCCGACCTGCTGCTGCTGGACCTGCGCCTGCCCGACGGCGACGGCCTGGACCTGCTGGAAGACCCCGAGCTGCTGGGGCAACCCGCAGTGGTGCTGATGACGGGCCATCCCCAGCTGCCCTCGGCGCTTCGGGCCTGGCGCGAGGGCGCGCTCGACTACCTGGTCAAGCCCTTCACCGGCGAGCAGCTGCGGGCCGCGCTCGCCCGCCGGCAGGGGCCCGGAAGGGAGGCCACAGGCAGCGCATCGGGGAGGACGACCTCTCCCGCGGCGACCCGGAGCCGCCTGGGCCTGCTGGTCGGCGCAAGCGCCCCGATGCAGGCCGTCTACCGCCAGATCGAGCGGGTCGCACCCACCCCCCTCACGGTCATGATCACCGGCGAAAGCGGCACCGGCAAGGAGCTGGTGGCGCGCACCCTGCACGACCTGAGCCCGCGGCGCGCGCGCGCCTTCGTGGCGGTGAACTGCGGCGCGCTGTCGCCTCACCTGGCAGAGAGCGAGCTGTTCGGCCACGAGCGGGGCAGCTTCACCGGCGCGGACCGCCAGCACCCGGGTCTGTTCGAGCAGGCCGCGGGGGGCACGCTGTTTCTAGACGAGATCACCGAGATGCCGCTGGCGATGCAGGTCAAGTTGCTGCGGGTCCTGGAGTCGGGGCATTTCATGCGGGTGGGCGCCACCGGACAGCAGTCGGCCGACGTGCGCCTGCTGGCGGCCAGCAACCGGGACCCGGCGCGAGCCGTGGCCGAGGGTCTGCTGCGCGAGGACCTGTTCTGGCGTCTGGACGTGTTTGCGGTCAACCTGCCGCCGTTGCGTGAGCGGCCCGAGGACCTGGGGCTGCTGGCAGCGCACCTGCTCGCGCCGATGGGGTCCCGGGGGCCGGACGGCCGCAGCCTGCCGGATCTGGATGCCGGGGCCCTGGCCCGGCTGGCCGGCCACGACTGGCCGGGGAACGTGCGCGAATTGCGCAACGTGCTCAAAAGGGCCTGGATCATGGGCGAAGGCCCGACGCTGGACGCGGCGCAGCTGGAGGCGGCGCTGCGGCGTCCGGCGCGGACGGCGCCTCCGACGCCGGAGACGGCAACGGCGCCGGGGCCGCGCCTCGCGCTGCCCCTGGGCCTGTCCCTGGCGGAGGCCGAACGCCTCCTGATCGAGGCCACCCTGGCCCACCACGGCGCCCGCCGCGAGCAGGCCGCGGCCACCCTGGGCATCAGCCTCAAGACCCTCTACAACCGGCTTCGCCGCTACGGCCTCGCCTGAAAGTCCCCGGGGCGGCGGGGAGTCCTGCGGGCGACCGGGTGCCCCCGCCGGGCCGGCCGATAATGGCTGAATGACAAGAAGCGAGGCGCCCTGATGGAAAACCCTCCCACCGCTCCCTTCCCCGAGCTGCAGGCCCTGCTGGCCCTGCAACGCAATGCCTGCCGGGCCGCGCCCGTGCCCTCCGAGGCCCTGCGCCGCCAGCGGCTCCAGGCCCTGCGCGACTTCCTGCTCGATCACCGCGAGGCGATCTGCGAGGCCATCGCCCGCGACTACGGCCACCGCTCGCACCATGAGACCCTGCTCACCGAGCTGATGCCCGCGCTCAAGGAGATCGAGCACGCGCTGTCGCACCTGCGAAGCTGGATGAAGCCGCGCCGCCGCGCGGTGGACCGCATGGCCTTCGGCCTGGCGCGTAACGAGGTCATTCCCCAGCCCCTGGGCGTGGTCGGCGTCATCGTGCCCTGGAACTTCCCCATCAACCTCAGCTTCGGCCCGCTGGCCGCCATCCTCGCCGCAGGCAACCGGGCGATGGTCAAGATGAGTGAGAACTCGCGCGCCCTCGCGGCGCTGCTGATCGAGAAGATGCCCGGCTACCTGCCGACCGACACCGTCGCCTTCATCGACGAGACCGGCGGCGTGGGCCCGGCCTTCTCGCAATTGCGCTTCGACCACCTGCTGTTCACCGGCTCGGGCACGACCGGCAAGGCGGTCATGGCCTCGGCCGCGGCCAACCTGTGCCCGGTCACGCTGGAACTGGGCGGCCGCTCGCCCGCGGTGGTGTGCGAGGACTTCGACCTGCGCCTGGCGGCGGAGCGCATCCTGTTCTCCAAGTGCCTCAATGCCGGTCAGATCTGCACCACGGTGGACCATGTCTTCGTGCCACGCGCGAAGCTGCAGGCCTTCGTGGACCTGGCCCGCGAGATCGTGCCGGCCCGCTACCCCGCGCTGGACAGCCGCGACTACAGCTCCGTCATCAACGCCGGCGCCTGGCGGCGGCTCGTCGACGCGCTGGACGAGGCGGCGCAGCGCGGCGCCACCGTGATCCCGCTGATGCCTGGCGCCACGCGCGACGAGGCCGGCCACCGGCTTGCGCCGCACCTGGTGCTGGACGCGCCCGCCGACTGCACGCTGATGCAGCGCGAGATCTTCGGCCCCATCCTGCCGGTGATCCCGTACGACGACCTGGATGCGGTGATCGAATCGATCAACGCCGGCCCGCGCCCCCTGGGCTTCTACCCCTTCACCCATGACCGCGCCCGCCTGGACCGCCTGCTCGGCGAAGTGATGTCTGGCGGCGTGAGCGTGAACGACGCCCTGTTCCACGTCGCCCAGACCGACCTGCCCTTCGGCGGGGTGGGCGAGTCGGGCATGGGCCACTACCACGGCCGCGAGGGCTTCCAGACCTTCTCCAAGCTGCGGCCCGTGTTCCACCAGGCCCGCTGGGCCACCACCGCGCTGATGGCGCCGCCCTACGGCAAGCGGGTCGAGCAGTTGATCAACTTCATCCTTCCGCGCAAGAAACGCTGATGCGCGAGCGCCTTCGCCGGATCATCTTCGAGTCGGACACGCGCGCCGGGCGCGCCTTCGACCTCGCGCTGATCGGTGCCATCCTGGTCTCGCTGGTGGTGGTGGTTCTGGACAGCATGGAAGGCGTGAAGATCCGCCACGGGTCCGTCCTGGCCTGGGCGGAGTGGATCCTCACCGGCCTGTTCACCCTGGAGTACCTGGCGCGCCTCTACAGCGCGCCGCAGCGCTGGCGTTACGCGCGCAGCTTCTTCGGCATCATCGACCTGCTGGCCATCCTGCCGACCTACCTCGCGCTGTTCTTTCCCGAGCTGTACGCGCTGCTCGACGTGCGCGCGCTGCGGCTCCTGCGCATCTTCCGCATCCTCAAGCTCACGCAGTACCTGGCCGAATTCCGCTACCTGGGCTTGGCGCTGGCGGCGAGCCGGCGCAAGATCCTGGTCTTCCTGTCCACCGTGTGCACGGTGGTGATCGTCATGGGCACGGTGATGTACGTGGTCGAGGGCCCGGAGAACGGCTTCGGCAGCATTCCCATCGGGGTGTACTGGGCCATCACCACCCTGACCACGGTGGGCTTTGGCGACATCACGCCCAAGACCGACCTGGGCCGGGCCATCGCCTCGGTGATGATGCTCCTGGGCTGGGGCGTGCTGGCGGTGCCCACCGGCATCGTCACCGCTGAAATGGTCGGCCAGCGCGAACGTGGGCCCTGGCAGGAGCCCGCCCCTGTGGCGCCCGCCGTTCCGGTCGTCACGGCCGCCGCCCAGGCCCCTCAGATGCCCACCCGCGATTGCCCGCACTGCGGCGAGATCGGCCTGGGCACGCAGGACCGCTACTGCCGCCAATGCGGCAGCGCCCTGATGACCGCTTGAGCGGCTGGCCCGGCCCGGGGCCCGCGCGCCGGTCCCCTGCCAAACAAGTCACCTTCCGCGGCAAGCGAAAGTAAGTCCCGCCGAGCCAACCACGGCGCGCGGCAACATCCCGCGTGCCCGGGTGACGTTCCGATACCTGCGCAAGCATTCGCCTACAGCGTCATAGGACTGGTCCTACACCATCGCGCCCTTCTGCAATGGCCGAGCCAACGGCCCGCTCGGGAGCAATGGGATGCTGAGACGGAATTTTCTTCAGGCTGGTGCGCTGTCCCTCACCGCCACGGTGGCGGCCTGCGGCGGCGGGGGCACGAACACGGCGGCGCCGGCCGTCCCCGGGAGCGCGGGAGGCGCCATGGGCCCGGCGCCCGGCCCCGCGCCTTCCGATTCCGGCGGTGCTTCCGGCGGTGCTTCCGGCGGGCAGGCGGCCTTTCCCTTTGGCGAGCGCCGGGCGCTGGTCGCAGGCCGCTACCCCTACGGCATCGCGCCCACGATCGGCACCGCCGCAATGGACGACGCTATCCGCGCAAGCTACGACGCCTGGAAGGCGGCCAACCTGCGGTCCTCGCCGGCCTTCACCGCCACCGCCGGCACGCTGGCGGGCCAGCGCATCACCGACGGAATGCATGTGCGCTTCACCAACACCGCGTATGCCACCGTCTCCGAGGGCATGGGCTACGGCATGCTCATCACGGTGATGATGGCCGGCTACGACCCGCAGGCCCAGGACCTGTTCAACGGCCTGCTGCGCACCGTGCGGGGACGACCAGCCCACGCCTGGCTCACCTACGGCCGCCCCGAGGGCGCCTATGTGCAGGAGTGGCGCCTGGCCGCCGACATGGGCAGCGCGGGAGATGGCTGGAACGCCACCGACGGCGACCTCGACATCGCCCTGGCCCTGCTCATGGCCGACCGGCAATGGGGCTCGACCGGCGCGGTGGACTACCGTCGCGAGGCCCTGGCCACCATCGGCGCGCTCAAGTCCCTCAACTTCGCCGCCAGCGGCGAGCCGCGCGGGCCGCAGCGGGCCAACACCCGCACGTCCGACCACATGATCGGCCACTTCCGCAGCTTCCGCGCCGCCACCGGCGACGCCTTCTGGGACCTGGCCATCACCCGCTGCCTGGCGCTGGTCGAGGGCATCGTCGCCAGCCACTCGCCGCAGGCGGGCCTGCAGCCGGGCTTCATCGTCGACTGCAACACCGCCAGCCCCGTGCCCTCGCCGGGCTGGCTGGTGGAGAGCGCCTGGGAGGGCGACTACGACGCCAACTCGATCCGCAACCCCTGGCGCTGGGGCACGGACTATGTGTTCTCGGGCGACACGCGCTGGGGCGCGATCGTGGACCGCATGGCACGCTTCTTCACCACCGACTGCAGCGGCGACCCCTTCCAGCTGGCCGGCATGTACCGGCTGGACGGCAGCCCCATCGGCGGCCGCTACTTCGCCGAGGGCGTGGCCGG
>CAZCTU010000039.1:0-10058 GCA_964501495.1 uncultured Ramlibacter sp. | reverse complement strand
CCCCCGGGCCGGCCGGAGAACATCGTCCACCACACGATCAGGACCAGGACCGCGAGGGCCAGCAGGGCTTCGAGCAAAATTAGCAGCATGCGAGCATTCCTCTGCAGGTGGACGACGAGCGCGATTGTAGGAAGCGCTGCGGTGCTGCTGGCTTCCTGCGCCAGCGTGTCCCCACTGCCACCACCCCCTTCCGCGCCCGTCGCCGTCACGCCTTCCACCGGCCCGGACCTGCTGCCCCCCGACACCGCCCCCCTGCCGGCGCCCCTCACCCAGGGCAAGAGCCGCTGGGTGCCGGTGCGCTGGCATGAGCTGCCCGGCTTCGCCGACGACGCCCTGCACGAGGCCTGGAACGCCTGGCTCAAGTCCTGCGAGCGGCCCGCGCCGCCCTGGGCCGCGCTGTGCCCGCAGGTGCGGCGCCTGGCCATCGGCACGCCCGCCGAGCAGCGCGCCTGGATGGTGCAGACCCTGCGCCCGCACCGCGTCGAGCCGCTGCAGGCCGCCGACGCCGGCCTGCTCACCGCCTACTACGAGCCGGTGATGGACGCGACCCGCGCGCCCGACGCCCGCCACCGCGTGCCCCTGTACCGGCCGCCGGCCGACCTGGGCCGGCGCAAGCCCTGGTACACGCGCCAGGAGATGGACACCCTGCCCGAGGCACAGGCCGCGCTGCGCGGCCGCGAGATCGCCTGGCTGGCCGACCCGGTCGATGCCCTGGTGCTGCAGATCCAGGGCTCGGGCCGCATCCGCATCACCGAGCCTGACGGCCGCCAGCGCCTGGTGCGCCTGGCCTATGCCGGAACGAATGACCAGCCCTATCGCAGCGTGGGCACCTGGCTGCTGCGCCAGGGCCTGGTGCGCGATGCGTCCTGGCCCGGCATCAAGGCCTGGGTGCAGGCCAACCCGCAGCGGGTGCAGGAGATGCTGTGGTCCAACCCGCGCATGGTCTTCTTCCGCGAGGAGCCGCTGGAGGGGCTGGATGCGCAGCTGGGCCCGCGCGGCGCGCAGGGCGTGGCGCTCACGCCGGGCCGCTCGATCGCGGTCGACAAGGAGAGCATTCCCTACGGCGCGCCGGTGTGGCTGGCCTCCGCCGGCCCCACCGCGAACCTGCAGCGCCTGGTGCTGGCGCAGGACACCGGCAGCGCCATCGTCGGCGCGGTGCGGGCCGACTACTTCGTGGGCTGGGGCACCGAGGCGGGCGAGCTGGCCGGGCGGCTCAAGCAGCCGCTCAGGCTGTGGGTGCTGTGGCCGCGGTGAACTCGAGCGTCCGGTGTGGCCCTGGGCGGGATTGACCCCAGGACCCCATCGGTTCAAGCGCCTGGCAGCGCGTCCAGCGCTCCGTCGATCGCAGCTTCCATGTCCTGTCCCTGTCGCCACAGCACGGGCATGGCGGAAGGCCTTGCCGACGCCCAGCCCCAGCGCCTGTGGCCCAGACGGGTCTCGACCACGAACAGGCGGCGGTTCGCCGGCCAGCGTCCCGTCGACTGCAACTCGGTCACACGTGCCAGGAGCCGGCGAGACCAGTCAAATGCCTGCGTGACCTCCGTCCGCTCGGCCTCTGCTTCCGCGAAGGCGCCGCCCCAGGGGACTTGGACGAAAAGGGCCAGCGGACCCCGTACCAGGTAGAAGTGAGCAGCCCGGCTGTTTATACCGTGGCCGTCGAACCCGACCAGCGCATAGTCACCGGGCGCCTTGCCCGCCAGCGCCTCACCGACATACGCCTCCAGGGCGTAGGGCCCGATGGGCAGGGTCCGGGTGGCGAAGACCCCCTCGGCGGTGTCGGCGGCGGGCTGCAATGCCGACGCCAGGGGCTCCGGCACCGGTGGCCAGGGCAGGCCCTCCCCTGCGAATGCGTCGCGGGCGGCGCGGGAGGGCGCGTGGCCTGGTGAACCTGGTGCGGCTGTGTCCGAAGTCATGGGGGTCATGCGGAATCCTTTCCAGTCAGGGGCTCAAGCGTCCAGGGCTTGCATCGCGTCATTCGCGGCGAGCGAAGCGACCGTGGCCGCCTCGGACGCCGAATCGAAGGCGCTCTTTGCGGCTGCCATTTCCAGGCTGGCAGCCGTCCGCCCGAAGGGGCTGGCTCCCGTCGCGCGGGCCTGGGTCCGTTCGATCTCCACTTCCATCATCGCCTGCGTGTACCGGGTGGCGGCCTCCGAATGCCTTAGCAGGGCCGTCTGCGCCAAGCGGGCCGCCGCCTCGGCTTTGGCAGCAACCCGGGCTCTGTAGGGGTCAAGTTCCCCGGCCGCCTTCGTGGCTTCGCCGGCGATTGTGACCCATGAAGCGGCAAGCTCCGCCATCTTCTTTGAATGCTTGCCCACCCTGCCGATTTCCTTGATTTCCGGATGGCCATCGCGAACGACGTAGCTGTCGGCCGCCCTCTCGGCGAGCAGCCGGCTTGCCCTGGGTTGACCCCATTGGTCGGGTGCAATGACCCGCCCCTCGCTCCTGAGCGTAGCGACGTGGGCCTTGAGTTCTTTCAGTCGGGCCTTGGCCGCGCTGACCTCGTCGCCCGAGAGTTGCAGCTTTTCCAGGATCGAGCCGAGCTGGCCTTCCGATAGCTGGTTCACCGCGGCTTCCATCGCGTCGTCGATCAGGGGAGGGCCTTCCGTTGCGTAGCACCAGCGGCTGTCCTGTTCGCCTGGAATATCAAACCGGGGGTGTCCCGGCAGCCCGTCCAGCCAACGACCGAAGCTCTGGTCATTGTCGATGCCACGAATCTGGGCCTGCCCGCCTTCAGGCAGCTCGATGAAGTAATTGCCTCCATGGCGATCAACCTGGCCGCACAGCAGGTCGAGGATCTGCAGCTTGACGAGCTCGGCGCGTACATCGCCCCGCAGGAAGAGGGGCGGATCCGTCCGGTTCCCGGTTTTCCCGCCAGCGCGGTCCATGACCAGGCCCAGCGTCATGCCGGAGTCGCCCGGCACGACGCCCAACTCGGTGGGGGCAATCACCTTGAACCCGAGTGCCTCCCCCAGGGCCTGGGTGGCAAGGTTCCGCGTCGCAGTACGAGGGTTCTCGCGGTCGATGCCGGCATAGGCACCCCAACCGTTCTCGGCTGTCGGAACCGTTTTGAAAACAGCCGACTGGACGGGCTCACCTCCAACGCCGAAGTGCACCTCGGTGGTCGTATTGAAGGTGCCGCTGCCCAGCCGGTTGCCCATTCCCTTGAAGGTTTCCGGTGTCACACGAGCTTTCACCGTCTCTTCTGTGATCGGGACGGAGAAGGCCCGGTAGAGTTTTCCGCCTTGCAATCCCAGGCCGGACGACTCCAGCAGTCTCATCTGGGGGAGCAGCCCCTGTTCTTTATAGAGTTCGGCAAGCTGCATGCGGGTGTCGACCTGCCTGAGCTCATCCTCTGACAGGCCGAGGCCCTCGCGGCCGCTCACGATGCCGACGGTGTGCATGGACTCGATCGAAATCCCTTTTCTGAGCAGCTGCAAAGCCGTGGCCGCATCGCAGTCGGGAAGCGAGTCACTGAACTTCAATGCGTGTTCCGCCTGTTCCAGCGCCATGATCTCGGCGTCCATCGCTGATTTCAGCGTGCGAATCGCGTCCTTGCGCGTGTGCTGCCACCCGCTGTCGTAGGCGCTGGCCAGGTCTCGCAACCGCACGGCCTGGGTCCGGGCGGAATGGATGGCCGACTGGAGCGCCCGCTTGTCGGCGCCTTTGGCCGAGAGGGGGGTTTTCAAGCGATCGTCATTGCTGGCCGTGTGATAGGTGTCCAGCGCACCCAGAATTTCTCTGTAAGCGGTCGAGCGTGGCGCGCCGGTCCATCCCAGGAATTGGCGTGCCGCTTTGGGCATTCCGGCCTTTTCACGCAGCCCCTCGGATGTCAGCAGGCCGCGCCGCGCCGCCGGACTGGCGGATGCGGCAGGCGCTGTAGTTGGAGGAGGGCTGGGTGCCTGGGCCGTCCGCTGCGCAAGCGTTTTCCCCGTGGCCCCCGATTGGCTGTGCGGCCGGACCGGTACCTGCTGGCCAGGGACGCCGACAGTCGTCTGCGAGGTCCCCTTGTCCGTGCCTGGTCTTGCGGTTGGCGCCGTGGCTGGCGCCGTCGGCAGGCCGCCCAAGGGCCTGGCAGATCCGAGTGAATTCATCTGGCCCTCCGACGCAGCCTGGGCCGGCCCGCCCGAATGGGCGGGCCGGTGTGCTCAGCCGTGAGTTGCCGATAAGTTCTGTCGGTTCCCTGACCGGGATGTCGATCGCGCCGGTCCGTTGGAGGCGCGTGTCGCTGCGGGCCTCCGTTCCTCAGCCGGGCTGCAGATGCCCCAGCGGCCACGCGCTGCTGGCCTTGACCTCGCCCAGCGAGAAGCTGGTGTGCAGGTCCTTCACGTGCGGCAGATTGGCCAGCGTGTCGCGCGCGAACTGCGAGAAGCTGTCCAGGTCCTGCGCCACCACCTGCAGCTCGAAGGTGCCGGTGCCGCTGATGTAGTGGCAGGCCACCACCTCGGGAATGCGGCGGATCGCCTCCTCCATCTGCCGCATCGCGGCGCCGGTGGCGCGGTCCGCGTCCACCCGCACGAAGGCCAGCACGCCCAGGCCGATCTTGTGGCGGTTGATCTCGGCCCGGTAGCCGGTGATGTAGCCCGCCTCCTCCAGCGCCCGCACCCGCCGCCAGCAGGGCGCGGCCGACAGGCCCACCCGCTGCGCGAGCTCGGCGTTGGTGAGGCGCGCGTCGGCCTGGAGCTCTTGCAGGATCTGGAGGTCGAATTTGTCGAGCATTTCTCTTTTGGGTCGATTTGAGCAATTTCCTTTCCAAGGATAGGCGAATCGACGCAAAAAAAGCAAAGATTTATCGGAACTTGCGGCCTACACTGCGCCAAACCCAGGGCGCAAACGCAGGCCAAACGCACGCACCTGCCATCCCCCAGACGCCCCGCCGCCACCCAGGAGACTGCCGCCATGAACGCCCCGCTTCCCGAGCACATCCGCCAGGCCCTCGCCTCCGTCTCGCTCGACGACAAGTACGCCCTCGACCACGGCCGGGCCTTCATGAGCGGGGTGCAGGCCCTGGTCAGGTTGCCCATGCTTCAGCGCCAGCGCGATGCCTTGGCGGGCAAGAACACCGCCGGCTTCATCAGCGGCTACCGCGGCTCGCCGCTGGGCGGCTATGACCAGGCGCTGTGGAAGGCGCGCAAATGGCTGCAGGCGCAGAACGTCGTCTTCCAGCCCGGGGTGAACGAGGAACTGGCCGCCACCGCGCTCTGGGGCACGCAGCAACTGGGCTTCGCGCCGAAGGCGCAGCAGAAGTTCGACGGCGTCTTCGGCATCTGGTACGGCAAGGGCCCGGGCGTGGACCGCTGCTCCGACGTCTTCAAGCACGCCAACATGGCGGGCACCACGCCCTGGGGCGGCGTGATCGCGGTGGCCGGCGACGACCACGTGGCCAAGTCCTCCACCGCCGCCCACCAGAGCGACCACATCTTCAAGGCCTGCGGCTTTCCGGTCTTCTTCCCCGCCTCGGTGCAGGAGATCCTCGACCTCGGCCTGCATGCCTTCGCCATGAGCCGCTACGCCGGCGTGTGGACCGGCATGAAGACCATCCAGGAGATCGTCGAGTCCAGCACCGCCGCCACCATCGACCCCGAGCGGGTGAAGATCGTCCTGCCCGAGGACTTCGCCATGCCGACCGGCGGCGTGCACATTCGCTGGCCCGACACGCCGCTGGAGCAGGAGGCGCGCCTCTTCGACTTCAAGTGGTACGCGGCCCTGGCCTACATCCGCGCCAACCGCCTCAACCACAACGTGGTCGAGGGGCCGAATGACCGCTTCGGCCTCATCGCCAGCGGCAAGGCCTGGAACGACACCCGCCAGGCCCTGATCGACCTCGGTCTCGACGACGCCGAATGCCGGCGCCTGGGCATCCGCCTGCACAAGGTCGCCGTAGTCTGGCCGCTGGAGGCGCAGACCACCCGCGAGTTCGCCACCGGCCTGCGCGAGGTCCTGGTCGTTGAGGAAAAGCGCCAGGTCATCGAGTACCAGCTGAAAGAGGAGCTGTACAACTGGCGCGACGACGTGCGCCCCAATGTGCTGGGCAAGTTCGACGAGGTGGAAGGTGACTACTCTGGCGGCGAGTGGTCCATGCCCAACCCGACGGCTAACACGTTGCTGCGCGCCAATGCCGACCTCTCGCCGGCGCTCATCGCGCGGGCCATCGCCCGGCGCCTTAAGAAGCTCGGCGTGGACGCCGACACCGCGGCCCGCCTCGACGCCCGCGTCGCCCTGCTCGATGCGGCGGAGAAATCGCTGCAGGTGCTGGAGGTCAAGGCCGACCGCATCCCCTGGTTCTGCTCCGGTTGCCCGCACAACACCTCGACCCGCGTGCCCGAGGGCTCGCGCGCCATGGCCGGCATTGGCTGCCACTACATGACGGTGTGGATGGACCGCGCCACCATCGGCTTCACCCAGATGGGCGGCGAGGGCGTGCCCTGGGTGGGCCAGGCGCCCTTCACCGGCGAGAAGCACGTCTTCGCCAACCTCGGCGACGGCACCTACTTCCACAGCGGCTTGCTGGCGGTGCGCCAGGCCATCGCCGCCGGGGTGAACATCACCTACAAGCTCCTGTACAACGACGCGGTCGCCATGACCGGCGGCCAGCCGGTGGGCGAGCGGCCCGAGGGCCTGTCGGTGCTGCAGATCGCCACCACGCTCGTGGCCGAAGGCGTGAGCCGGCTCGTCGTCGTCACCGACCAGCCCGAGAAGTACGACAGCGCGCATGACATCCCGCAGGGCGGCCAGCATGCGCTGCGCCGACTGCCCGAGGGTGTCGAGGTCTTCCACCGCGACGAGCTCGATCGCCTCCAGCGCGAGTTCCGCGAGATCCCCGGCCCCACCGCCATCATCTACGACCCCGCGGTGCGGGTGATGATCAACGAGGCGGTGTGCGAGGGCTGCGGCGACTGCGGCGTGCAGTCCAACTGCCTGTCGGTCGAGCCGCTCGAAACCCCGCTGGGCCGCAAGCGCACCATCAACCAGAGCAGCTGCAACAAGGACATGAGCTGCCTCAAGGGCTTCTGCCCCAGCTTCGTCACCGTGGAAGGCGGCACGCTGAAGAAGAAGGCCAAGGCGCAGGCGCCCGATCCGTCCACCCTGGGCCCCCTGCCCGAGCCCGCGCTGCCGGCGCTTTCCGGCGGGGCCTACGGCATCGTGGTCGCCGGCGTCGGCGGCACCGGCGTCATCACCATCGGTCAGCTGCTGGGCATGGCCGCGCACCTGGAAGGCAAGGGCGTGGTCACGCAGGACGCCGCCGGCCTCGCGCAAAAGGGTGGCGCCACCTGGAGCCATGTGC
This sequence comes from uncultured Ramlibacter sp., assembly GCA_964501495.1. Classification (GTDB taxonomy): domain Bacteria; phylum Pseudomonadota; class Gammaproteobacteria; order Burkholderiales; family Burkholderiaceae_C; genus Ramlibacter. The sequence continues at coordinate 2,776 of CAZCTU010000039.1, read as the reverse complement.
TGATCGGCCGGCAGCCGGAAGACATCCTCACCACCCGGGTGGGCATGGCCGCGGCCGACCTCATCATCGGCTGCGACCCGCTGGTCACCGCCAGCAAGGAAACCGCGCAGCGCCTGCGCGCCGGCCGCACCCGCGTCGCGCTCAACGCCCACGGCACGCCCACCGCCGCCTTCGTCCATCAGCCCGACTGGCAGGACCCGGCCTCGGCCTGCACCGGCGCGCTGACGCAGATGGTGGGCGCCGAGCACCTGGGCCTGCTGCAGGCCGAGCAGATCGCCACCCGCCTGATGGGCGATGCCCTGTTCACCAACCCGGTCATGCTGGGCTACGCCTGGCAGCGCGGCTGGATACCGCTGGAGCAGGCTTCGCTGCTGCGGGCGATGGAGCTCAACGAAGTGGCGGTGGCCGCGAACAAGACCGCCTTCCTCTGGGGGCGCCTGGCCGCGCATGACCCGGCGTCGATCGAGAAGCTGATCACCCCGGCCCAGGTCCTGCAGTTCCAGCCGCGCGAGACGCTGGAGGGTCTGCTGGCCCACCGCGCCACCTACCTCGCGGCCTACCAGGACGCCGCCTACGCCAGCCGCTACCGCGACTTCGTCGAGAAGGTGCGCGCCGCCGAGGCGCCGCTGGGCAAGACCCAGCTCACCGAGGCGGTGGCCCGCTACCTCTTCAAGCTCATGGCCTACAAGGACGAGTACGAGGTGGCGCGCCTGCACACCGACACCGGCTTCCTCGAGAAGATCGCCGGCCAGTTCGAGGGCGACTTCAAGGTGCACTACCACCTCGCGCCGCCGCTCCTGGCCAAGACCAATGACAAGGGCGAACTCGTCAAGCGCCGATACGGCCCCTGGATGGGCGCGGCCTTCCGGGTGCTGGCCAGGCTCAAGTTCCTGCGCGGCACCGCCTTCGACCCCTTCGGCCGCACCGCCGAGCGCCGCGGCGAGCGGGCGCTGATCGAGGCCTACCGCGCCAGCCTGGAGGAGGTGATCGCCGCGCTCGACGCCGGCAACCACGCCCAGGCGCTGGCAATCGCCCGCCTGCCCGAGCAGATCCGCGGCTTCGGCCATGTGAAGGAGCGGCACCTGGCCCAGGTGCGTTCCCAATGGGACGCGCTCATGGCACAGTGGCGGGCCCCGTTGACCCCGCCCGGCCAGCAGCGCCGGGCCTGATGAAAGAGGCCGCCCCATGACCGACCGCACCGTCCACCTGCACCGCGTGCTGAACGCCCCGCCCGAGCGGGTCTACCGCGCCTTCCTCGAGCCCGCCGCCATGGCCAAGTGGCTGCCGCCGCGCGGCTTCACCTGCCAGGTGCACGAAATGGACGTGCGTGTCGGCGGGCGCTTCCGCATGTCCTTCCACAACTTCGGCAGCGGCCATGCGCACAGCTTCTTCGGCGAGTACCTGGAGCTGGTGCCCGGCCAGCGCCTGCGCTACAACGACCAGTTCGAGGACCCGAATCTGCCCGGCGTGCTGGAGGTGACGGTGGACCTGAAGGCGGTGTCCTGCGGCACCGAACTCTCCATCACTCAGGCCGGCATCCCCGAGGTGATTCCGCTGGAGATGTGCTACCTGGGCTGGCAGGAGTCGTTGCTGCAGCTGGCTGATCTGGTGGAGCCGGAGATTCCGGGCTGAACCTCGCGGGCTGAACCTCGCGGGCTGTACGTCCCTGGCATCTTTCCCACACTCGCGGCATTTGCACGCGACGCGTGGGCCCAGAATGCGGACCCGATGACAGAGAGCACGTGGGCAGTGCATTGCGACCAGGCCCGTTTGGGCGGGTCGGCCATCGGATCGACCGAAAAGTCCCGCCCTTGGAGCGCACGATGCATGTGATGGTCCAGAAGTCCAGACACCCTTTGCCAGCGGGTCAGCAGGCCGTTCCAAATTCCGGTCGGAATTTCGGCCCGTTGCCCCACCCGGTGCCTGACCGCGAGCTGGGCGCTTTCAAGGCGCAGCTGCTCAAGATCACCCACAGCAGGGAAAGCGCCGTGGCGTTCCTGCAGCGCGCAGGGATCCTCGATGCGAAGGGCCGCCTCGCCAAGCCCTATCGCGATTGAGCCGGTGGACGGCTCCGCCTACGAGTACCAGCCCAGCTTCATCCTGGGTTTCCATGGATGCGACCTCTCGGTCGGAGAAAGGATTCTTTCCGGCAAGGAGTTCCATCTCAAGCCTTCGGAGCGGGCCTATGACTGGCTCGGCCACGGCATCTATTTCTGGGAGGGCAACCCGGGTAGAGCCCGCGAGTGGGCCACACTCCGAAAGAGGGAAGGGCGGATCGCCACGCCCTTCGTTCTGGGGGCGATCATCGACCTGCGGCATTGCCTGGACCTGTTCGATCGCAATGCCATGCGGGAGGTGGTCCGGGCGCATGAGGCGCTGGTGAGCATCGCCGGCCATGCGGGGCAGCCGCTGCCCTCCAACGTCGGGGCATCGCCCGACAAGGCCGGCCGCAAGCTGGACTGCATGGTTCTGAACACTTTGCATGAACTGCGGCTGGAGGGAGGGATGTCGCCCTACGACTCCGTTCGCGGTCCCTTTCTGGAAGGTCAACCCATTTACGAGGGGGCGGGCTTTCGCAGCCACAGCCACATCCAGATCTGCCTGCGTCACACGGGCTGCATCAAGGGATATTTCCGCCCGATCCGTTCATTCGAATGACCTGCCGCCATGGCAGCGCCGGGTCGGCCTCGTAATCCGCCACCACCCAGGTGCGTGAGGGGTGGTTGGCCACATCTTCCAGGAATTCACGCAGCACCCGCCGCGAGGCGGCGTCCAG
>CAZCTU010000038.1:0-10190 GCA_964501495.1 uncultured Ramlibacter sp. | reverse complement strand
AGGTGCGCAGGTCATACAGCGCCATGGTCTCGGCCGAGTCCTGGATCAGGTCGGCCACATCGTCCATGGTGTTGATCAGGGTGTGGATCTGGTCGCGGTCCAGGGGCGTGATGAAGGTGCGGTGCAGCAGGCGGTTGACGTCCTGCGTCACGCGGTCGGCAGCGCGCTCGGCGTTGTCCACGTCCCGGTTGTACTGCTCGCGCAGGTGGGCGTCGCTATAGTTGGCGACCAGCTGCGAGAAGGCGCGGGCAGCCTCGACGATGCGGTCAGCGTGCTGGTTGAACAGGTCGAAAAAATTGCCCTCGCGGGGCAGCAGCTTTCCAAACAGCATGGGGGGCTTTCGGTGGGAACGATCGGCCGGAAGCGCCTCTGTGACACTTCCGTGATGAATTGATGACAGCCGGCAGTTTAACTCCCGTCTCCCGGGATGCCCTCGGGAACCTGCCCCTGGTGCATGCCGACTCGGCCTGCCTGGTGGTCGACAAGCCGGCCGGCCTGCTGTCCGTTCCCGGCCGAGGCCCGGACAAGCAGGACTGCGCCGCCACCCGGGTGCAGGCCGCCTGCCCCGACGCGCTCGTGGTGCACCGGCTGGACATGGCCACCTCGGGCCTGCTCCTTTTTGCCCGGGGCCTGCCGGCCCAGCGCGCCCTGAGTGGCGCCTTCGAGCGCGGGGAAGTGAGCAAGCGCTACCAGGCCGTGGTGCAGGGGCGCATGGCGCTGCCCGAGGCCCTGGGGCCGGTGCAGGACTGGGAGGGCGAATCCGGCTGGGGCCTGATCGACCTGCCGCTCATCGCCGACTGGCCCCGCCGGCCGCTGCAGAAGGTGGATGCCGCCCAGGGCCGCCCGAGCCGCACCCTGTGGCGCATCCTGGCGCACGAAGGCGAGTCGACCCGGGTCGAGCTCGCCCCCCTCACCGGCCGCTCGCACCAGTTGCGGGTGCACCTGCTGGCCCTGGGCCACCCGATCCTGGGGGACACGCTCTATGGCTCTCCCGAGGTACAGGCCCGCGCGCCGCGGCTGCTGCTGCATGCGAGCCGCGTGGACTTTCCGCATCCGGTCGACGGGGCGCGCCGGGCCTGGCGCAGCGAAGTGCCCTTCTAGGCCGGCTTCAGGCCGGGGAATCCGGGTTTGCGCGGGCGCGGGCGCGGCGATCCCGCCGCTAGGATGCCCGGATGAACCCACGTCCACTCACCCTGATCACCGGCGCCTCGCGCGGCATGGGCTTGGCCATGGCCCGCCAGCTGCTCGCCGCCGGCCACGAGCTGCTTTGCATCGCCCGCCACGCCGACGCGGACCTGGCCGCCCGCGCCAAAGCCGCGGGCATTCCCCTCGAGCAATGGCAGGCCGACCTGTCCGACCCCGAGCCGCTGGCCGCGCGGCTGCGCCAGTGGCTGGCCACCCGGAGCAGCGACCGGCCCGCTTCGGTCAACTTGATCAACAACGCGGGCGTGATCCCGCCGATCGCGCCGATCGGGCAGGTGCCTTCCGGCGAGCTGGCGCGTGCGCTGCGCGTGGGCCTGGAGGCACCGCTGCTCCTGACCGGCGCCTTCCTCGAGGTCACCGAAGCCTGGACCTGCCCGCGCAAGGTGCTGAACATCTCCTCCGGCCTCGGCCGCCGCGCGATGGCCTCGCAGGCGGGCTACTGCACGGCCAAGGCGGGCATGGACCAGTTCACACGCTGCGTGGCCCTGGAAGAGGCGCTCAAGCCGAACGGCGCGCGCCTGTGCTCGCTGGCGCCCGGCGTGATCGCCACCGACATGCAGGTGCAGCTGCGCGGCGCCGCCGACGCACGCTTTCCGGACCGCGCCAACTTCCAGGCGCTCCATGACAAGGGCATGCTGCAGACGCCGGACGACGCCGCGGCGCGGGTACTGGCCTGGCTGGCGCGGCCGGACTTCGGCGCCAACCCGGTGGCCGACGTGCGCGACGCCTGAAGGACCCGGGCGCCGCGCAGGCGCCACCCTCACCAGGCGTGAGGCTCAGGCCTGCGGCGGGTCCTGGAAGCCGCCCTTGCGCAGCGTCACCACCAGCGTGTCGCGGTGGCCACCGCGCGCCGCATCCAGCGGCTGGATCGGGGTGCTCTCGTGGATCACCCGCTCGTCGTCCAGCAGCATCAGGCTCCAGGGCTCGGTGAGGGTGAAGCGGGTCCCTTGCGGGCCGTGGGCCTCGAAGACGCGGGTCTCGCCGCCCTTGATGCCCTCGCGCGCCACCAGGAACACCGCCACCAGGTCCACGCCGTCGCGGTGCGCGCCTTCGGGCGTGGGGCGGCCGATGCCACCCTCGGTGTCGATACGGAACTGGTGCGCCTCCGCGAACCAGGGCTGGGGCCCGCGCAGGGCCGAGGCCGCACCGCCCAGGGCGAGCATCAGCGCGCGCCAGGCCGGCGCGGTGATAACGGTCTCCTGCATCGGCTCGAACCAGCGCTCGATGCCACCGTGCAGGGCGTTGTAGTCCACCGGCTGCCAGTGCGCCCGGTGCGGCACGGGCCGGAGCTCGCCGGCGTCGACGACGAAGCTGGCATGGCGCCGCCTGCGGTAGCGGCCGCCGTCACGCAGGTAGTTGTCGGGAGGCAGGTCGCTCCAGGCGCCAGACAGCGCCTGCAGGTCTGCGAGGGGTGCGCCGATCCAGCGGGCCACGTCCCCGGCGCCGAGCACGGCATAACCCTGCGCGCGCAGGCGCTCGGCAAGTTGACCAGGAGGCGTGAGGACGGGTTCGGGCATGCGGCGATTGTCGCCGCAGCCGTCCGCCGTCGGGCTTGACCCGGATCAGGCGGCCTCAGCCCACTTCTGCCATCACCGCTGTGCGCAGCCAGCCCTGCACCTTTGCCAGGTGCTCCCGCTCGGTCTCCTGTGCCACCGAGAAGCGCTGCGCCATATCCGAATGGCCGGCCTCCTGCGCGAGGTCGGCCAGCAGCTCCCAGCCGGCGCCGTCGGCCAGTTCGACCATCAACGTGGCATTGAGCGCCTGGGCCAGGGTGGTGCGGGGGTCGCAGACCACCTGGAGTGCGCCCTGCAGGGCCACGCCCGCGGTGTCGGCGCAGGGCGTCACCGCGGTCGGGTCCGCGCCCATGGAGACCAGGCACTGCGCCAGCAGGTGGTAGTGCGACTCCTCGTCGTCACGCAGGCGGGTGATGGCGTCGGCGTCAACCCCCTGCAGGCCCCGGGCCGCGCGGACCTTGACCTCCAGCGCCTCGTACAGGCGCACGCCGCTGCGCTCGGTGGCCAGGCGCTCGCCCAGCTTGTCCACCAGCACCGCGCTCTTGTGCCCCTGCAGCGTGTCGGCCAGGGCGGTGGCCATGCCCCGCAGACGCAGCGGCAAGGGCACCGAGCCCAGGGCGTCGGCCTCCGAGGCCAGGGCCAGGCGGACGTCGGCCAGCGAAGGCTGGCCGGGCTCCGGCGCCTGCGCGCCGGCGGCCTGGGCGAAGCGGACCATGTCGTCCTTGCTGGAAGGGGCCATGTCCAGCCCGGTGCGGTTCAGGCCGGTTTCGACGGTGGTGTGCATGACGAACTCCTGTTTTCAGACGGTGGCCGAGGTGCCGACCCGCGCCAGCGCCCGATTGAGTTCGCCCCCCGGCGCCCACTGGTAGCCGGCGGACACCTGCTGCGAGGGCGAGCCCTGCGAATTCATCTGGTTGCGCCAGGCGAGCGAGGCGACCGACTCTTCCTCCTCAGGCACGAAGCGGGTGCCGTCCTTGCGCAGCCCCACTTCCCTGGCCAGCACCTCCCGCACGAACTCGCGCTGGCTCTTGAAAGCGATGCCCGGTGGCAGGCGGCCGTCCCCCAGCACCTGCGCGGCGTCGCGGCGCTCCAGCTGCTCGAAGAGGTCGATCGCCACCTGCAGCTGCCCCAGCTCGTAGTCGAGGAAGCGCTCCCACAGCGCGCGCAGGCGCGGGTCGCTCTCCTGCTGGGCGCAGGCCTGGTAGTTCCAGACCTCGCAGGCCTGCTGCAGCACCAGCTTCTCCAGCGGCGTCTCCTCCGGATTGAGCATGCAGCCGTAGTGCGTGATGTGCTGGCTCTCGACCGAGGCGATCTCGGCATAGAGCGCGCGGGCCACGGGGTCGGCGAACTGCGGGCCCACGTTCATGTAGTAGTCGTGCGTCTGGTACTCGCCGCCCACCAGGGTGGCGGCGTGCAGCTTGGTGGCCAGGGCCGCGTCGGAGGCGTAGGGCTGCATCAGGTCGTCCCGCGGCGCGCGGTGGTGCTGCGAGGTGGGCCGACCGGGGACGATGTCGGTGTACCCCTGCAGGAGGGTGTTGGCGTCCTTGCCCTCGAGCCGATCGAGCAGGGCCGCGTACCGGTACAGATGATCGAAGTCCTCCAGCAGGCCGAAGCGGTAGCCCTGGGCCATCACCGGGTCCGGCTCGAGCTGGGCGACGGAAGCGGTGACCTCGATCGCGACCTGCTCGAAGGCGATGGTGGTCTCCAGCGGCGAGTGGTCGGCCGAGAGTAGCCAGTTGATGGTGGTCGCCTGGTGCTGCTCGACGCGCATCAGGCGCGCCAGCACCTCACGCGCGGGCCGAAGCATCCGCAGCAAGACCTGCTGCAGGCGCAGCGCGTCATGCTCGACGCCGTTCATCAAAATGACGCGTACCCGGCTGAAGGCGTCGTCGTCCAGCTTGCTCAGGGGCCGGGGCGAAACGTCTTTCCAGGTGAAGCGCTGGCGCTCCAGCGGCGTGCCGCCGTCTTTCAGCAGGTCGATGGCCATGGGACTCCTCGGTGTCGGAATGACAAGGGAGGCGGAGGGTGGCCGTGGGCGGATGGGCAGCTTGCAGGAGCAGGCCGCGTGGCGGTGTGGGCAGCAGGACCCGGAAAGAAAACTTAGCGCGTGTAAAGCGCGAGCCCCACGGGCGAGGTTCCCGTGCCGCCGGAGGGCGAGCCGACCAGCGCCAGTGCGCCCGACGTGATGCTGAAGATGGACAGCGTGTTGGACTGCTTGTTGGCGACGTAGAGGAACCTGCCGGCGCCATCGGCCCGTACGGCCGTCGGCTCGAGGCCGGTGCTCCAGGGCGAGCCGGAAATCTCGGTTAGCGCCCCCGTGCCCGTGTTGATCTGGTACGAGGCGATCTGGTTGCTGCCGTTGAACACGGCGTAGACGTGGGTCCCGCGCGGATCAACTGCCAGGTCGTACGGGGCGTTGGCCAGCGTCTTGACCTCGACTTGGGTGAGCGCTCCGTTGGTCGCGTCGATCGAATAGACGGACAACTGCGCGGAACCGGCATTGGCCACGTACAGCCACCGGCCGCCCGGATCCACGGCGATGCCCTGGGGCTGGCTGCCGGTGGCCTGTGGCGTCACCACAGTGAGGGCGCCTGTCCCCGCGTCGCGCTGGAACACGGTGATGGAACCGGACACGCTGTTGGCCACGTAGACGAAGCGTCCCTTCGGATCCACCGCCACGCCCCGCGGCGTGGTTCCGACCGTGAAGGGGCTGCCGCCCACCGCCGAGAGCGACGCGCCGGACTGGATGGAGAAGGCACGCAACTGACCGCTCCCGCCACTGGTGCCAGCGGCATAGACGTGCTTGCCGTCCGCGCTGGTGGCGATGCCCGAGGGGCTGCCGGAGGCCGCTACCGTCCCTGCGCTGGTCAGTACGCCGGTGTTGGTGTTGAGGGTGTAGACGGAGATCGCGGCGGCGCCGCTGTTCCCCGAGTTCGTGACGAACAGGTTCCCGCCCGACGAATCGACCGCGATGCCGGTCGGGGAAGACAGCGTCACCTCGTTTCGGGTGTCGACCAGGGTGAGCAAACCGTCGCTGGCGTTGACCGAGAAGGCCGTCACCTTGTTGCCCGACGCACCGGCGGCGAACAGGTAAGGGGTCGACAGCGAGGTGCAGGTCAGCGTGACGCTGGTGACGTCCGCGCTGGTCACGGTCCCCGAGGCGCTGCCCGTCGTGCAGGTCTGGGTCAGCATGCTGGGATGGGTCTTGACCGTCACCGCGTAAGCGGAGCCGTTGGTCAGCCCGCTCGAAAACTGGACGGTGCCATTGGCGGAGACCGCCAGGTCGTCGCCGCCATTGTTTTGCAGCACCAGGCCCGAGCCATCGAGACCGGAGACCGTCACCTTGATCACGTAGCGGGTGCCGGAGTTGCCGCCCCCTGACCCGTCGCCACCGCCCCCCCCGCCGCCGCACCCCCCCAGGGACAGCAGCGTCAAAACAGCCAACGCCCCAAGGGCAGTGGCCAGTCGTCGGCAATTTGGCCAGCGCAGCATGCGCCGGTTTTAACAGATCGGAGGCGGGCCTCCGCGGAGGCTCAAGCAGCGGCCGATTGCAGCCCGAAGGCCTGCGCCAGCAACTCGTACGAGCGCCGCTGCGCCGCCGGATCCCAGGTCCAGGTGATCACCACCAGTTCCTCGGCCTGCAGCGATTCGGCCAGAGCCAGCAGCTTGTCCCGCACCTGCGGGCCGGTGCCGACGAACGAAGACTTGGCGATGCGCCCGGCCTCGGCCGCCTCGGCGTCGGACCAGGGGCGGCGCGCCTGCTCGGGCGGCTGCAGCGGGCCGAAGCGGCCCGAGAGACGGTCCACACGCGCCCGCTCGCGGGAGCGGAACTGGAACCAGGCCTCTTCCTCGGTGTCGGCCGCCAGGGCCCAGACGCACACCGCCGCGCGCGGCGCCTGCGTCACCCCGGGCTGGAAGTTCTGCCGATAGAGCGAGAGCGCCTCGGGCGCGCCCGCGCCGTCGGTGATGAACCAGGCGAAGGCATAGGGCAAGCCGTAATGGGCCGCCAGCTGCGCGCCGTAGGCGCTGCTTCCGAGCATCCAGAGGGCGGGCGCGGTATCGCCTTGCGGGAAGGCGGCGACGCCCTGCCCCGGATGCCCCGGCGGCAGCGGCTGCCCCGTCACCCAGGCCTGCAGCTCCAGCACCTGGCGCGGGAAGTCGTCGGCGCTGCCGGCGGCGGGATTGAGCAGGCGCGCGGTGCGCATGTCGCCGCCGGGCGCGCGGCCCACGCCCAGGTCGATGCGGCCGGGCGCGAGCGCGTCCAGCACCCGGAACTGCTCCGCCACCTTGAGCGCCGAGTAGTGCGGCAGCATCACGCCGGCGCTGCCGATGCGGATGCGGGACGTGCGCGCCGCGATCGCCGCCATCAGCACCTCGGGGGCGCTGCCCACCACCGAGGGAATGTTGTGGTGCTCGCTGACCCAGAAGCGGTCGTAGCCCAGGGCCTCGCAGCGGACCGCGAGGTCGACGCTGGCCTGGATGGATTCGTGCTGCGGGCGGCTGGCGCGGCCGACGGACTGGTCAAGGACGGAGAGGCGAGGCAGGGGCATGGAGGGCGGGGGACGGTACGGAATCAGAACAGGCAAAGACGACTACTTCAGCCCGCCGCAGTCGGGGCTGGCGCGGAGCCGGGCTGGAAGAATTCCGCCACGCTGCGCGGAGCCCGCCCCAGCAGGCGCTGGAAGTCGTCCACCGGCGCGGCATTGCCTCGCAGCAGCATGCCGGCAGTCTCGGCGTCGAGCACGCTGCCCGGAATGAGGCCAGCGACGCGGGCCGCGGCCATGAAGGCGAAGGTGGGCATCCACAGCACCGGCAGGGGCCAGCGGTTGCCGCGCGCGGCGCGCAGTTCGCGCAGGTAGCCCGCCATGGTGAGCGGCCGAGGCCCGACGAAGGCGACCGTGGTCACCGGACGTGGCGGCGCGGCCAGCAGGGCGAGCACCCCGTCGACCACGTCGTCCACATGCACCGGCTGCATCAGCATTCGCCCGGACTGCGGCATGGCCAGGAGCGGCAGGGCCGACATGAAATTGAACATCGCCGCCGCGTCGCTGCCCGGGCCGTAGACAGCCGAAGGCTGCACCACCGCGCCGGCCACCGGCAGGCCGCGCAGGCAGTCGTCCGCCTGCTTCTTGCTGCGGTGGTAGCGGCTTTGCGCGCCCTCGTCGGCGCCAAGGGCCGAGACCTGGATCACGGCCGGCACACCGGCACGCGCGGCGGCCTCGAACAGGGCGATGGGCGCGCGCGCGTGCAGGGCGTCGAAGGTCTGGCCGCGGGCCTCACGGAGGATGCCCACCGCATTGACCACGGCATCCACGCCCGCCAGCTGCGGCCGCCAGAAGTCGTCGCCCGGCACCTGGGCCAGGTCGCAGGCCACGCCGCGCCAGCGGTCGCCGGGCAGCTGCAGCCGGGAGGGGTCGCGAACCGCGCAGACGAGGTCGTGGCCCTGGGCCAGCAGGGCGCGGGCCAGGGCACCGCCGATGAAACCGGTCGCACCGGTCATGAGCACGCGCACGATGTGTCTCCGAAGGTAGGGGATGAAGGAATCCGCAAGCGGCCCGCGCAGGGGCCTTGCCGCCGCATGCAGTCTAGCCCCGTATGATCCCCCGCCATGCGATTCGACCCTTCCTCCCTCGCCCAGCGCCTTGCCCTGGCCTTCGCCACCGGCACCCGCCTCCCTGCCGCCGAGATCCCGGTCGCCGACGAGGCCCAGGCCTATGCGGTGCAGGACGCCTGGATGGCGCAGGTCGTGCGGGCCGGCAGCTCGGTGGGCGGCTGGAAGGTGGGCGCCCCGGACAACCAGAGTGAGCCCAGTGCGGCCCCCCTGCCTGCGAACTGCCTGCGCGTGAGCGGCGCCCACCTCGGCGCGCCCGCAAGCTCGCTTCGCGGCATGGAGCTGGAGCTGGCGGTGCGGCTCAAGCATGACCTGGTGCCGGGTGACCGCCTGCCGGGTCGCGAGGAGATCGCCGCCGCCATCGGCGAGGTGCTGCCGGCGATCGAACTGGTCGACAGCCGCCTGGTGGAGACCCGGCAGGCGCCCGCAGCCCCCCGGCTGGCCGACCTGGGCAGCCATGGCGCGCTGGTCCTGGGCGCGCCGGCCCACGGCGTGGACCCGGCCTCGCTGGACCTCGCCCGGCTGCACACCCGCCTGGCCTTCGGCGGCCAGGTGGTGGCCGACGTGACCGGCGGCCACACCGCCCCCGACCTCTGGCGGCTGCTCGCCTGGCTGGCCCGCCATGCACAGGCCCGCGGCCTGCCGCTGCGCGCCGGCCAGGTCGTCACCACCGGCTCCTGCACTGGCCTGCTGATCGCCGAGCCCGGCACGGTGGTCGAGGGCGAACTGACCGGCATCGGCAGCGTCTCGCTGCGGGTCTGACTGCGCAGGGCACCCACCCACGCGGCGCCAGGACGCGCGGCGTGGGGTTCGCGTCGCGCGGAGATCGCAGGGGCCCTCGCAGGCCCCTTATGGTTTCAGCGCATGAAGAGCTTGCTGAAAAGAATCCCTACCCCGAAGGCGATGCCCACCGCCGCCAGGGGGCTGGCCCGCACCTGTTCGCGGGCCATGTCGCCGTATTCCTGCTGCCAGTCCATCATGCGCTCGCTGCCCGCGCCCAGGGTCTGCTCGAGGCGGTCCACCGCCTCATGCGCCTTTTGCGCCATGCGGTGCACGCCGCCCTCCATCGCGTCCCCAGCGGCGCGGGCGGTGCGGGTGGCCGAGGCCGCGGCGTCGGAGGTCGCCTCGTGCATCTTGCTGCCCATGGCGCCGAGGCTGCTGGCGGCGCCCGCGCTGGAGGAGCCGGAGGTTCCCGCACCGGGCGGGAAGGGGGATTCGTTGCCTGCTTCGATCATGGAGCCCTCGCGTTGCTGGATGAAGTCATCGAGCGCCGACGATGGGCCTCGGCCCGGGCCGTCCTTGTAGGACGCAGGCGCAGCTGGCGGTCAACCCGCGTCGATGCGGCCCCGAGGCGGCACGGCGGCGGGCATCATGGTCCGCACCGCCTCGCCAGCTGCCGGATCCGATCCGGTTTCGCTCGGGAACTGCCCCAGGAACCGCCATGACCCAACCCGACCCCGACGCCCAGACCCCCTCCAGCGCGGAGCCACGCAACTCCTTCCTCGAGGAGAAGGCCTTCCGCTCACGCACTGTGCTGGTGTTCGGATCGATCACCGACACCCTGGCCGGCGACGTGGCGCGCCGCCTCATCGCGCTCGACGCCGACGCGCCCTCCCCCATCGACATGTTCGTGAGCTCGCCCGGCGGGCACCTCGAGTCGGGCGACGCGATCCACGACATCGTGCGCTTCATCACCGCGCCGGTGCGCATGATCGGCACGGGCTGGGTCGGCAGCGCGGCGACGCACCTGTACCTCTCGGTGCCGCGCGAGCGCCGCTACTGCCTGCCCAACACCCGCTTCCTCATTCACCAGCCCAGTGGCGGCGCGGGCGGGCAGGCCAGCGACATCGCGATCCATGCCC
>CAZCTU010000037.1:0-10201 GCA_964501495.1 uncultured Ramlibacter sp. | reverse complement strand
GGGCGCCTTCTACCTGGACGTGCTCAAGGACCGCCTCTACACCACCGCGCCCAAGTCGCACGCCCGCCGCAGCGCGCAGACGGCCCTGTGGACCATCACCCAGGCGATGCTGCGCTGGATGGCGCCCTTCATGTCCTTCACCGCGGAGGAGGCCTGGCGCGTCTTCGGCGGCCAGGACTCGATCTTCTTCGAGACCTATGCCTCCATCGGCGCGCCCGACGAGGCGATGCTGGCCAAGTGGAACCGCATCCGCGAGATCCGCGACGTCGCGAACAAGGAAGTCGAAGCCCTGCGCGAAAAGGGCACGGTCGGCTCCTCGCTGCAGGCCGACCTGGTGCTCACCGCGCCGGCGGACGACCACGCGCTGCTGGCGAGCCTGGGCCAGGACCTGAAGTTCGTCTTCATGACCTCGTCCATCACCCTGCACGCCGGCACCGAGCTGCGCGTCCAGGCCGCTCCCAGCGGCGCGGCCAAGTGCGACCGCTGCTGGCACTGGCGCGACGACGTGGGCAACGACGCCGCCCACCCGACGATCTGCGGCCGCTGCGTGAGCAACCTGTCCGGCGCCGGCGAAGCCCGGACCTGCGCCTGACATGGCCCGCGGGAAGACCGGTTTCGGCGGGGGCAGCCCCGGCATGCTGCCCTGGCTGGGGCTGGCGCTGGCCGTCTTCCTGGCCGACCAGTTCACCAAGACGCTGATCCTGGGCTACTACCAGCTCGGGGACAGCACCTACGTCACCTCATTCTTCAACGTGGTGCGGGTGCACAACACCGGCGCGGCCTTTTCCTTCCTGGCCGGTGCCTCGGGCTGGCAGCGCTGGTTCTTCATCGGCCTGGGCACGGTGGCGGCCGTCTTCATCCTGTGGATGCTGCGCCAGCACGCCGGCCAGAAGCTCTTCGCCTTTTCCATGGCCTGCCTGCTCGGTGGCGCGGTGGGCAATGTGGTCGACCGGGTGATGCATGGCTACGTGGTCGACTTCATCCAGCTGCACTACGCCGGCTGGTACTTCCCCTCGTTTAACGTGGCCGACATGGCCATCACCGCCGGCGCGGCCGGCATGATCCTGGACGAATTGCTGCGCGTGCGCCGGGGACGCTGAGCGGGCCCCTGGGCCCAGGCTGGAGCCCCGCGTATCATGGGCCGGACCGCCCATGAAGAACCTGCTGAACCTCCTGGCCGCCGTGGCCCTGCTGGTCTGGGGCACCTACCAGGTGCGCACCGGCATCCTGCGCCTCTTCGGCGGCAACCTCCGCGCCCTGCTCGCCAGCAGCCTGCGCCTGCGCCCCGCGGCCGCCCTGGCCGGCGCCGGCGTCACCGCCCTGGTGCAATCGAGCACTGCCACCGCCCTCATCGTCTCGGCCTTCGTCGGCCAGGGCCTGGTCGCCCTGCCTGTCGCCCTGGCCGTGATGCTCGGCGCCGACCTGGGCAGCGCGCTCATGGCGGCGGTGTTCTCGATGGACCTGTCCTGGCTGTCGCCCCTCTTGATCTTCGCGGGCGTGGTGCTGTTCCTCACCCGCGCCTCCGAGGCGGCGGGCCGCTTCGGCCGGGTGCTGATCGGCCTGGGGCTGATGCTGCTCGCCTTGCGCCTGGTGGGCGAATCGACCAGCCAGATCGTGCAGTCACCGGCGGTGCGGGCGATGCTCCTTTCGCTCACCAGCGACCGGCTGCTCGAGATCTTCACTGGCGCGGTGCTGGCCCTGGCCGCCTACTCCAGCCTGGCGGTGGTGCTGGTCACCGCGACGCTGGCCAGCACCGGCGCGGTGCCCGTCGACGTGGCCCTGGGACTGGTGCTGGGCGCCAACCTGGGCAGCGGCATCCTGGCGGTGCTGGTCACGGCCAAGGCCAATGTGCCGGCGCGGCAGGTGCCCCTGGGCAACCTGGTGTTCAAGGCCGCGGGCGTGCTGATCACCCTGCCCCTGGTGCGCTTCTGGCTGGCCTATGCGCCCGCCTGGCTGCCCGACGCCACCAGCCAGGTGGTGGGCTTCCATCTGGCCTTCAACGGGGTGATGGCGTTGTCGATGATCTCCTTCACCGGCCCGGTGGCGCGTGCGGTGGAGCGCCTGCTGCCTCCGCCCGACCCGGCGCGCGCGGGCGGCCGGCCGAATCACCTCGACCCCTCCGCCCTGGCCACGCCGTCGCTGGCCATGGCCTGCGCAGCGCGCGAAGCCCTGCACCAGGCCGACCTGGTCGAAACCATGCTGCGCGGCATCGTGCCGGTGATCGAGCGCGACGACCTCGAGCTCGCACACGAGCTGCGCAAGATGGACGACGAGGTGGACCGGCTCTACTCCTCGATCAAGTACTACCTGACCAAGATCTCGCGCGCGTCGCTGGGCGAGGACGAGAGCCGGCGCTGGACCGACATCATCAGCTTCACCATCAACATGGAGCAGATCGCGGACATCACCGAACGCATCCTGATCGACGTCGAGGACAAGAAAATCAGGAAGGGGCGCAGCTTCTCCGAGGCTGGCATGGCCGAGATCCGCGAGCTGCACGCCCGCCTGCTGGACAACCTGCGCCTGGCCATGAGCGTGTTCCTGGGCGGGTCCCTGCGCGACGCCCAGCGCCTGCTGGAGGAGAAGGCGCGCTTTGCGGATCTGGAGCGGGCCTACGCCAGCACCCACCTGGCGCGGCTGGCGGAGAACACCATGCAAAGCATCGAGACCAGCTCGCTGCACATCGATTTGATCAGCGACTTGAAGCGGATCAATTCGCACATCTGCTCGATTGCGTACCCGATCCTGGATTCGAAGGTGGCGCACAAGAACGGCCACAAGGGCAAGGCAGCCTGACCAGAAGGCCTGGGCCGCCGGACCCGGCAGCCGCACGGACTTCAGGGCAGCAGGATGGTGCAGCCCGTCGTCTGCCGCGCCTCCAGCGCCCGGTGCGCCTCCTGCACCTGGTCAAGCCGGAATTTCTGATCGATGCGGATCTTGACCTGGCCGCTTTGCACCACCGCGAACAGGTCGTCGGCCATGGCCTGGGTGGACTCACGGGTGGCGATGTGGGTGAACAGGGTCTGGCGGGTCACGTAAAGCGAGCCCTTGGGGCCCAGGACGCCCGGGGCGAAGGGCGGGACCGGGCCCGAGGCATTGCCGAAGCTGGCCATGAGGCCGAAGGGCCGCAGGCAGTCGAGTGACTTGTCCCAGGTGTCCTTGCCCACCGAGTCGTAGACCACCTTCACGCCCTGGCCACCGGTGATCTCCTTCACCCGCGCGGCGAAGTCTTCGGTGCGGTAGTTGATCACGTGGGCGGCGCCGAGCGACTTGGCCAGCGCGCACTTGTCGTCGCTGCCGGCGGTGCCAATGAGTTGCAGGCCCAGGACCTTAGCCCATTGCGCGGCGATCAGGCCCACGCCACCGGCGATGGCGTGAAAGAGGACGAAGTCGCCTTTCTGCAGGCCCTCGGCCGGCAGCGTCTTTTTCAGCAAGTATTGGGCTGTGAGGCCCTTGAGCATCATGGCCGCGCCGGTCTCGAAGTCGATCGCGTCGGGCAGGCGGCAGACGCAGGTGGCCGGCATCACCCGCAGCTCGCTGTAGGAACCGGGCGGGTTGCTGGCGTAGGCGGCGCGGTCGCCGGCCTTCAGGTGGGTGACGCCCTCGCCCACCGCCTCCACGATGCCTGCGCCTTCCATGCCCAGTTGCAGCGGCAGCGGCAGGTTGTAGACGCCGCTGCGCTGGTAGACGTCGATGTAGTTGAGGCCGATGGCCTTGTGGCGGATGCGGATCTGGCCGGGGCCGGGCTCGCCGACCTGGACGTCGACGAGTTCCATCTGCTCGGGGCCGCCGACCTGGCGGATCTGGACTGCCTTGCTCATGATGCGCATCTCCTCGGGAGTTCTTGTCTCCCCGGATGCTGCCATGAATCGGCGGAGCGACCGGCCCGCTCGGATAAAGTCGAAGGCTGATGTCCGCGACGCCCTCTCTCTCCTGGCGCACCGCCCTGCTGATGACGCTGCCCCCGCTGCTGTGGGCCGCCAATGCCGTGATCGGCCGGCTGATGGGGCCTGTGGTGCCGCCCATGACCCTCAACTTCCTGCGCTGGGTGCTGGCCAGCCTCATCCTGCTGCCCCTGGCACCGGCCCTGCTTCGCCCGGGCAGCCCGCTCCTCTCCCACTGGCGGCGCTTCGGCCTGCTGGGCCTCTTGTCCATCGGCCTGTACAACGCACTCCAGTACCAGGCCCTGCACACCTCCACTGCCCTCAACGTGACCCTGGTCGGATCGAGCATGCCTGCCTTCATGCTCACCATCGGCGCATTGATCTACGGCCAGAAGGTGAGCGCACGCCAGCTGCTGGGGGCGGTGCTGTCCATCGGGGGGGTGCTGGTGGTGCTGACCCAGGGCCACCCGGAGCGCATCGCCGAGCTGCGCTTCGTGCCGGGCGACCTGTTCATGCTGGTGGCCACCGGCGTCTGGGCCTGGTACAGCTGGCTGCTGGCCGACACGCGGGCCGACCCGCCCGGCCTGCGCGCCGACTGGGCGGCCTACCTGGCGGCGCAGGTACTGCCCGGCGCGCTGTGGGCCGGGGTGTTCGCTGCGGCCGAACAAGGCCTGGGCGAGGCCCCGCCGATCCAATGGAGCTGGGCAGTGGCGGCGGCGCTGGCCTTCATTGCGGTGGGGCCGGCGGTGCTGGCCTATCGCATCTGGGGACTGGGCGTGCAGCGCCTGGGGCCCACGCTCTCGGGTTTCTTCGGCAACCTCACCCCACTGTTCGCGGCGGTCATGGGCGGACTGTTCCTCGGCGAGCCGCCGGCCTGGCACCATGGCCTGGCCTTCGCGCTGATCGTCGGCGGGATCGTGGTGTCCTCGCGGCGGGGTTGATCGCAGCATGCATGAACCCAGACCTGCCGCAGAAGCCCTGGCTCGCATCGCCAAGGTGCAGGCTCAACTGGCACGCGCCGGCCTGACGCTGCGCCCGCCGCCGCCCGAGCCCACCACCTGCTGCGGCCGCGGCTGCAACGGCTGCGTGTGGGAGTCCTATTTCTATGCAGTGACCTGGTGGCTGGAGGATGCGGCCGAGGCGCTCGCCAGGTAGTCCACCAGCAACTGAGCGGCCTTGGGCAGCTTCTCGTTGGCCCGGCGGCAAATGAAGAACTTGCGCCTGGCCCAGGCATCGGTCAAGGGGATGATCCGGAGGTCGAAGATCCCCTGGTAGGTCTGGGCAATCTCGCGCGGGATGATGGAGATGCCCAGATCGGCCCGCACCACCCGCAGCGCCGACTCGAAGTTGGACACCACGGCGCGGTACTGCATGCGCCGACCCACCAGGGCTGCGGCCTGGGCTTGCATCAGGTTGGCGGCACTGGCGGGGTCCAGGCCCACGTGCTCCCAATCGAGCGTGTCCACGAAGGCGCAGCGCCGCCGCTTGGCCAGGGGGTGGTCGGGGTGGACGACGACGGCCAGGTGGTCCGACCGGTAGGGTGTCTTGTGCAGGTCGTCCAGGTCGGTACCGTCCCAGAGCACGCCCAACCGGACGCTGCCCTCCCGGATCCGTCGCACGATGTCTCGGCTGACGTCCTCCTCGATGTCGACCTTGATCTCGCGGTGCGCGGGCATCTTCATGAAGGCGGCCACGTCGTCCGGCAGGGCCTCCGAAATGGCCGAGACGGACGCCAGCAGGTGGACCTTGCCGCGGACGCCGGCGTTGAAGGCCGCCATGTCGTCCTGGATGCGCCGGGCGCTGGCCAGCATGGCGCGGGCATGGTCCACCAACGTCTCGCCGGCCGGAGTCAACGTCAGCCGCTTGCGTTCCCGCTCAAACAGCGTGATACCCAGGTCCTCCTCGAGCTGCGCCAGGCGCTTGCTCACGGTGGAGGCGACGACGTGCTCCCGGGCTGCCGCGCCGGTCACGCTGCCGGTTTCGCACACCGCAACGAAATGGCGCAGGGAAATCAGGTCCAGATCCTTCATGGGCAAATTATTTCCCATTCGGAAAATAATTTGTTCCGAAATACCGTTTTCTTTTTGAAAAGGAAAAATCTAAGCTAGCTCCCCAATAAGGCAAGCAGGAGACGACATGGGCAAGCAGGCGCACGCCTTCCACGTGGCACGCGGAGTCAGCGCGTGACGCAGGCCATGCCCCGGGGAGAGGCCCTCCGCTTCGAGGGCCGTATCCTCTTTCTCTGCGAAGACCCCGCCCTCATCGAGCGGCAACTGCAGGGAGAAGACCTGGCGCTGGATGCGGCACTGCCGCTGCGCACCGACATCTCCACCGACGAGATCTCCCCCAGCCGCATCACTTACCACTACGACGAGAAGCTGGGCGACTACCCCTACCTCGGGCTAGAAGCGGGGGGGCGGCACCCGCTCGTCCAGGGCAGCGTGAAGAAGGGCGGCTTTGCCGTGACCGTGGCGGGCCGACGTTACGGCAAGGGCTCCTCGCGCGAGGCCAGCCCCTTTGCGGAGCGATGCGCCGGCATCCGCCTGGTCATTGCCGAAAGCTTCGAGCGCATCTACCGCCAGAACTGCCGCAACATCGGCGTCTACACCTCGACCGACTTCGGCCTGATCGACCGCATCCGCCGGGGCGAGGCCATCCCGATCGAGGAATTCACCCAGGGCGAAGACGAGCTCACCGCCGAACTCATTCGCCGGGGTGGACTGTTCAACCTGATTCGCGCGCAGCAGGCGGGCTGGTCGCTCCGCCCCCGCGAGGTGAAGCCCCGGCCGATGACCTATGCCGAGAAGATCATCGCGCGGGCCAGTGGCGGCGCGCCGGTGCGCCCCGGCCAGTCCCTCTTCGCCCGAGCCGACTGGCGCTATGCCCACGAATACAGCTCCCCCCTGGGCATTGCCGCGCTCGAACGCGAGATGGGAGCCGACACCCGCCTGCACGACCCGTCGACCATCATCTTTTTTTCCGACCACCTGACCTTCATCGAGCGGGCCATGCCGGAGGCGAGCAAGAAGATCGGCATGCTGGACCTGGCTCAGGCGCTCGCCCGGGTGCAGAAGCGGTTCTGCGAACAGCACGGCGCCATCCTGCACGGCTTCCTCAAGGACCGCGAGGGCTCCGAGGGCATCAGCCACTCGATCATGGCCGAGCGCTACATCCTGCCCGGTCAGCTGGCGATCGGCACCGACTCGCACACCCCGCACTGCGGCGCCCTGGGCGCCTTCGCCTTCGGGGTCGGCTCGACCGACATGGCCACCGCCTGGCTCACCGGCCAGATCCGCACCCAGGTGCCGGCCACCTGCCGGGTCCGCCTGAACGGCCAGCTGCGTCCTGGCGTGGAGGCCAAGGACATCATCCTGCACCTGCTGCGCCTGCCCTATGTGCGCGAGGGCCATGCCATCGGCCAGGTGCTGGAATTCAGCGGCGAGGTGGTGGACACGCTCAGCACCGACGAACGGGCCACGCTCACCAACATGGTCGCCGAGATCGGCGGCATGACCGGGCTGGTCATTCCCGACACCGAGACCCTGCGCTTCATTCGCGAGCGTCGCGGGGTCGAGGCCCGGCTGGAACCCTGGATGACGAGCGACCCGGATGCCGAGGTCGCCCACACCCTGGACATCGATTGCAGCTCGCTCGGCCCCATGCTGGCCCAGCCGGGTGACCCAGGCCGCGGCATCGCAGCCGCCGAACTCCCGGCACCCGTGTCGGTGGACATCGCCTACGGCGGCTCCTGCACGGGCGGCAAGCGCGAGGACCTGCAACGCATGCATGCGGTGCTCCAGTGGGCCGTGGACCGGGGGCTGCGCGTCGCCGCGGGCACGCGGTTCATCATGCAATTCGGCAGCCAGGACGTGCGCGAGTACTGCGTCGCCCAGGGAATGATGGACACCTTCCAACGTGTCGGCGCCGAGCTGATCGAGCCCGGCTGCGGTGCCTGCGTGAACGCCGGGCCGGGCGTCTCGGAGCGCGCCAACCAGGTCACTGTCAGCGCGGTCAATCGCAACTTTCCTGGCCGCTCCGGCCCCGGCCTGGTCTGGCTGGCCAGCCCCAGCACCGTCGCGGCCAGCGCGGTCACCGGCCACATCACCACCTTCGAGCAGCTGCGCGCGCAGGCTGCCGTCTGATCAACGACAACCCCCAGGAGACAAGACCATGCAATTCACCATCAATCGACGCCACCTTATCGCCAGCGCCGCCAGCATCGCCTGCGCGGGTGTCGCCGGCCCCGTCTTCGCCCAGGACAAGCCGCCGGTACGCATCGTCGTGCCCTCTAGCGCGGGCTCCGGCATCGACACCCATATCCGCGCCGTGACCACCCCCCTGACGAAAGCCCTGGGCCAGAGCGTGGTGGTGGAGAACATCGTGGGAGCGGGTGGCGTCACCGGCACGCAGCAGATCACGCGCGCAGCGCCCGATGGCAACACGCTGGGCCTGGTATCGAACAACCATGCGGTGAACCCGGCGGTCTACAAGAAGATGCCCTTCGATTCGCTCAAGGACATCACGCCGATCTGTGTGGTCGGTTCCACCCCCTTCGTACTGGTGGTCAACCCCAAGGTCCCGGCCAAGACGGTCAAGGAGTTCCAGGCCCTGCTCAAGGCCAAGCCCGGCACCTACAACTACGCATCCTCCGGCAACGGCACCATCATCCACCTGGCCGCCGCGCAGCTGCTGGAGGAACTGGGCGTCGAGGGCAAGCACATCCCCTACAAGGGCATGGCGCCCATGGTCACCGACATCATTGCCGGCGTGGTGGACTTCGGCATCATCGCTGTCCCGGTCGCCCAGGCCCACGTCAAGAGCGGCGCCCTGCGCCCGCTGGCCGTGGCCACCCGCGCACGCGTGGCCTCGCTTCCCGACGTGCCCACCTACGCCGAGCAGGGCTTCCCCAGCGTGGACGTGAACGGCTGGTTCGCCTTCGTCGGCCCGGCCAACATGCCAGCCGCCACCGTCAAGCGACTCCACAGCGCGATCGTCGCGACCTTCGCAACGCCCGAAGCCAAGGAGCAGATGGATCTGCAGCAGAACGTCATCAAGCCGATGTCGCCCGAGGAGTCCAAGGCCTACTTCGAGTCGGAAGTGGCGCGCTACGCGCGGCTGGTGAAGAAGGCCAACGTCACATTGGACTGACGACAAAAAAGGGGCGCACCAGGCGCCCCTTCGCTTTTGAGGGGAAAGGTCAGGCGGATGCCTGGGGGTAGAGGCCCTGCACGCGTCCAAACAGGCGGGTCAGCCCCAGCAGCGCGTCGATGTTCGGCGTCGCAATCTCCAGGCGGCGGCCGATCTCGTGCACCACTCCCACGATGGCGTCGAGCTCGATGGCTCGGCCGGCCTCCACGTCCTGCAGCATCGAGGTGCGCAGGGCGCCGAGCTTGGCGGTGATGGCGTGACGCTCCTCGGGCGTCTGGGTGATGGGGCAGCCGATGCGTGCGCCAATCGCCTGCGCCTCGCTCATGGCCGCCGAGCAGAAGGCCTGCACCAGCGGGTCACCCAGGATCAGGTCGCCGGTGGCGCGGGTCAGGGCGCTCACCGGGTTGATGGTCATATTGCCCCAGAGCTTGTACCAGATGTCGTAGCGGATGTCCTCGCTCACGGTGGTGTCGAAGCCGGCGCCCGCCAGCAGGGCGGCGATGCGCTGCACTCGCTCGCTCTTGCCACCGGCGGGCTCGCCGACGATCAAACCCTGGCCCATGCGGTGCTGCACCAGGCCGGGCTCGGGGGTGGAGGTGCTGGCGTGCACCACGCAGCCGACCACCCGCTCGCGCGCGATGGCCTTGGCGATCACGCCACCGGGGTCGACGCTGTCCAGCGTGTCGCCAAAACCGGGCTGGCCGGCGCAGAACCACCAGGGCACGCCATTCATCGCCGGCATGACCACCGTCTGCGGGCCCAGGAGCGGGCCCAGGCCCCGGGCCACCTCGGTGAGGGCCGGCCCCTTGACGGCGATGATCACCAGGTCCTGCGGACCCAGGGCTGCGGCATCGGACTCGGCGCGGGCCACCGGACCCTGCACCAGGCCGGCGGCCGTCTGCATGCGCCAGCCCTTGCCACGCAGGGCCTGGAGCGTGGCGCCACGGGCCAGCGCATTCACTTCACATTGACCCGCCGCCGCCAGGCGGGTGCCGATGAAACCGCCAATGGCACCGGCGCCGACGATGCAGACCTTCTTCATTGCTTCGCTCCTTGCATGTCTTTTGCAGTACGCAGATTGTCCTTGAAGCGATCGGGCACCCGCTCGTCAAAACCCAGGGCCACCCGGCGCACCTCGGGGGTGTCGGTGGGCATGTGGCCCACGCCCA
>CAZCTU010000036.1:4769-10261 GCA_964501495.1 uncultured Ramlibacter sp. | reverse complement strand
GGCACCGGCGCCATCATCACCACCAAGGCGGTGTACGAACTCGCCCGGATCCAGGGCCGCTATGCCCTGGTGACCATGTGCATCGGCGGCGGCCAGGGCATCGCCGCCATCTTCGAGCGGACCTGATCCAGGGCAGGGCCTGCGGCGGGCCCTGGGGCTTCGCCGCCGGTCCCGCGGGCCTCGAAATGCTACTTCCGTATTTCATCTGAAATGTTTATGCTGGGTCCCGGAGGACCCGCATGGAAGGCAGCAAGATCGGGAAGACGGACGGACCCGGACAGGTCCGTTTTTTTCGGAACTACAACCGTACGCTGGGCGCCGCCTATGCGCTCCTGCTGGTCGGCCTGGCCAGCTTCTTCGGCTGGCAGCTCTCGAATGCCTATGACGACGAGGTCGTCTTCGTTCGGGGGCAGATCGAGCGCCATGCCCAGTTCCTCGAGTTCGTCCTGCGCTCGTCCACCGACGAGATCGAGAGCCTGCGCCTGGCCGCGGGGGCCGAGCGGGACGGCGGCCGGGCCTGCCGGGAGGGCCTGCAGGAGGCGCTCCACGGGGAGCTTCGCGCGGGGCCGGTCACCTTTCACCGGGACGCCACCCGCACCCCCGACCGCGTCGGCAACCTGATCGGCCAGGGGCCGCTCGCCGGGCGGAGCCAGGACTTCTACTGCGACCTTGGCAGCGCCCTGGCGGTGGGGACCCAACTCCACGGCCTGGCCTTCCGCCTGCCCCATGCGGCGCGGGTGCGGTTCGTGGCCGCCGAAAGCTTCCACCTGGTCTTCCCCTGGCAGTCGTCGGAGCGGCTGGCGTTCACCCCCGCGCTCTACCAGGACCCGGTCTGGACGCTTGGCCAGCCCCAGGCCAATCCCGACCGGCGCAAGTTCTGGGCGCCGCCCTTCTTTGGCGGAGAGGAGGTCGGCCTGCTGGCCCCCGTGGCCGTGCCGGTCTACGGCGGCGGGCGCTTCGTCGGGGTGGTCGCCATCGACATGAGCCTGGACTACCTCAACCGGGTGAACGGTTATTTCGGCTATCCCCTGGGCACGGTGGCGGTGGTCGACGACCGCGGTCACGTCATGGCCCATCCGGGCCTTTACGCCGACCCGATGAAGGTCCGCGCGCCCGCCAGCCTCGAGCAGGCCTTTCCTCCCCAGGTCCTGCCGACGGTGGCGTCCATTGCCACGCTGCCGGCCGGCGAGCCGGTGCTGCGGGCCGGCACCCTCCTGGTCCAGCGGCCCTTCGTCTCGGCACCCTGGTCCCTCGTCTACGCTGTCCCCCAGACGGCCATCTGGCGCAAGCTGGTCCTGGAACGCGTGCCCGGCATGGGCGCCGCCCTGTTCGCGCTGGCGCTCATCATGGCGATCAGCTACCTGCTGACCCGGCGCGAATTTGTCGGCCCCGCGGCACGCCTGGTCGAGCATGTGGCCGCCGAGAGCCGCCTGCAGACACGGGCGATCCCCCGTGTGCCCGAGGCCTGGCGTCCCTGGTTCGAGGCGGTGAGCCGGGCCTTCCGCGAGTCGCTGCAACTGGGCAGCCTCCGCAAGGAGCTGGACATCGCCGCCCGCCTGCAGCAGGCGATCCTGCCCCGCCATTGGCCGCAGGACACCCGGTACTCGCTGTGGGGGGCCATGCAGCCGGCCAAGGACATCGGTGGCGACTTCTACGACCACTTCCAGCTGGCCGACGGCCGGCGCGGCCTGGTCGTGGCCGACGTCAGCGGCAAGGGGGTCTCGGCCGGCCTGTTCGGGATGGTGTCGAAGACCCAGCTGCGGTCGCTGGCCACGCACCGCCTGCTGGGGCCGGCCGCCACGCTGGCCGAGGTGAATGACGCGCTGTGTGTCGACAACGACTCCTCGATGTTCGTCACCACCTTCTACGGCCAGTACGACCCGGTCGACGGCACGCTCAACTACGCCAACGCAGGGCATCCGCCCCCCTTGCTGGTGCGGCAGGGCGGACGCACCGAATGGCTGGGACGGGCCGACGGTCCCGCGCTGGGCGTGGTGGAGGAGGCGCGCTACACCGAACGCGCCGTCACCCTCGAGCCCGGCGACCTGCTCGTGGTGTTCACCGACGGGGTCAGCGAGGCCTTCGATGTGCAAGGGCAGGAGTTCGGACTGCCGCGTGTCGCCGACCTGTTCGGCCACACGCCGGGTACCGGGGCCCGCGAGGCCGTCGAGTTGATGCAGGCCGCCGTCGCCCGCTTCGCGCAGGGCGTGGAGCAGGCCGACGACATCACCTGCGTGGTCCTGCATTGTCATAGCCTGGGGCTGACCGAGGAGGGCGCATGCGATTGAAGGCAGGTCCCCTCACCCCCCCGTCCGTCCCCGGATGGAAAGCCTGGCTCCTCTACTTCCTCACCTGGCTGGCGGTCTCCCTGAGCGCGTGGCTGGTCTCGGGACTCTGTCTGGCCGCAAATGCCGCCGACCTCGACACCCTGGCCGCCATCCGGGCGCGCGGGGTGCTGGTCGTCGGCGTCAAGAAGGACGTGCCGCTCTGGGGCCAGCTCGACCCGAAGACCGGTCGCCTCGTCGGCCTCGAGCCCGACCTCGCCGCCGACCTGGCCGCGCGCCTGGGCGTGCGGCTCGAGCTGGTGGGCCTGCTGACCGCGGAGCGGATCCCGGCTGTCGAACAGCGCAAGGTCGACCTGCTGATCGCCACGCTATCCGACACCCCGGAACGGCGGGAGCGTCTCACCCTGGTCCTGCCGCACTACTACGCCTCGGGGGTCAACGTCCTGTCCCGGCGCAGTGCCGGCTTCAAGGCCTGGAACGACTTGCGCAACCGCCGTGTCTGCGGACGCCGCGGCGCCTTCTACAACCGGCCGATCACGGTCAGCTCGGGCGTCGACGTGGTGGCCCTGTACGACAACTTCCTTTCCATCGCGGCCCTGCGGGAGGGGCGCTGCGAAGGGCTGCTCTATGACGACACCAACATCATCGCCATGCTCCAGGACCCGGCCTGGTCGCGCGAATTCGAGATGCCCCTGCAGACGCTCTTCATCACCCCCTGGTCGCTGGCCCTTCACCGCGAGGAGGCGGGCGGCCCCTTCGAGGCCTTCGTGTCTCAGGCCGTGATCGACTGGCACCGCAGCGGCCGGGTTGCCGACCTGGAGCGGCGCTGGGGGATCCCCGTCTCCGCCTACAGCGCACGCATGCGGACCGTGTGGCGCCAGCGCGGGGACAAGGGCTGGTACTGCGGGGACCGGGTCACCAAGGCCACGCCTGCGGAGTGCCTGTGAGCGGGGCCACGCGTGATCCGGGCGGGCCGCCCGGGCAGCCGGAGACGCACGACCCCGCGGCGGCGTGCGAGACCGGGGGGCAGGGTGAGCACAGTGAACGCGGTGAACGCGGTGAGCATGGTGATTTGGCCGCCACCTACGACCTCTACTACGCTTCCCGCCACTACGAGCACCGCTACCCGGTGCCCAACCCGGCCACCTTCGACTTCCTCCTGGCGCAGGGCCTGCACCGCGCGCGCTCGGTGCTGGACCTGGGGTGTGGCAACGGGCGCTACGCGATGGCCTTGCTCGGACAAGGGAGTGCCCGCATCACCGGGTGCGACCCCTCCCAGGGCGCGCTGGACGAGTTCCGACGTCGGCTGCAGGGCCACCCCGCTCGGTCGCGCATCCGGCTGGTCCACGGTTGCGTGAAGGCTCTCTCACCCGAGGACCGGTTCGACGCGATCCTCTTGCTGTTCGGTGTCCTGGGTCTGCTCGGTGAACGTGAGCGCCGTGTCGCCACCTTGCGCGCCTTGCGCGAGCACGCCCTGCCGGGCGCCCGCCTGGCCCTGACCGTGCCCAGTGCCTGGCGCCGGCTGCCCGGCGCCCGGCTGCAGGCCTGGTGGCGCGGCCTGCGAGACCCCTCGGCGGCCAGCCGCTCGCGCGACATCCGCTTCGAGCGGCACTTTGGCGGGCGTGCCCATCACTTCTGCTACCACCTCTATGGCGCGGCTGAACTCCGGCAGGAACTGGCCGAGGGCGGCTGGCGGCTGGTCCTGCTCGAGGCGGAGAGCGTGCTGCCCGAGTCCCTCATCTGCCGGCACGGCTGGCTGGCGCGCATCGACCGCCGCCTGCGCCCCTGGATTCCTGCCTTCCTCGGCTACGGCATGCGTGCCCTGGCGGTGCCGGAGGCCACCGCCGAGGCCGGGGCGGAACCGGACGGGCGCCCCATCGAATCGGCCGCCACGGGCGAACTGAGCACCATGCGCGAATCGACTGCCCTCCCCACGGCGACCACAGACTGCAACCGTTAGCCGAGGCCCGGCGAGGCCGGTGCCCGTCTGCCCGGGCCAGGAGCAGCGCTGCCCGAGGCTAATATCGGTTCATGGATCGAGTTGACGTTCTCGTCGTGGGCGCCGGCGTCGTCGGCCTGGCGGTCGCGCGCGCCCTGGCCCGTGCCGGTCATGAGTCGGTGGTGGCCGAGGCCGGTACCGCCATCGGACAAGGCGTCAGCGCCCGCAACAGCGAGGTGATCCATGCCGGCCTGTACTACCCGCCCGGTTCGCGCAAGGCCGCGCTCTGTGTCCGAGGCAAGACCTTGCTGTACGAGTTCTGCGCCAGCCAGGGCGTCGATCACCGCCGCTGCGGCAAGCTGGTCGTCGCCAACGATGATGCCGAGGTTCGCGCGCTGCGCGCGCTCGAGGCCCGGGCGCGCCAGAACGGCGTGCCGGTGGAGTGGCTCGACGCGTCCCAGGCCCGAACCCTCGAGCCGGACCTTCGCTGCCAGGCCGCCCTTCACTCGACCAGCACCGGCATCGTGGACAGCCACGGCCTGATGCAGGCGCTCCAGGCCGACCTCGAACGGCACGGCGGCCTGGTCGCCCTCGACTCGCCGGTGGCGGGCGCGACGCTCAGTCCCGACGGCGGTCCGCACCAGGTGGCGCTGGCCGATGGCACCCGGCTGGAGACGCGCTGGCTGGTCAATGCCGCCGCCCTCTCGGCCTGCCATCTCGCGCTGCGCTTCGAAGGACTGGACCCGCGACACGTCCCACGTCCGCGCCTGGCCAAGGGCAGCTACTTCAGCCTCACGGGGAAGGCGCCGTTCTCGCGGCTCGTCTATCCGGCGCCTGCCGACGCCTGGCTGGGCGTCCACCTCACCCTCGATCTGGGCGGCCAGGCCCGCTTCGGTCCTGACCTGGAGTGGCTGGACGTGGATGATCCGACAGCCATCGACTACACGGTCGACCCCGCCCGTGCCGAAGGCTTCTATGCCGAGGTGCGCCGCTATTGGCCCGGCTTGCCGGACGGTGCATTGCAGCCGGCCTACAGCGGGGTGCGGCCCAAGATCCATGGGCCGCAGGAGGCCGCGCCGGATTTCCGCCTCGACGGTCCCGAGCGCCACGGCATTCCCGGCCTCGTGAACCTGTTCGGCATCGAGTCGCCGGGCCTGACCAGCGCCCTGGCTATCGGCGAGTGGGTTGCGGGGCTCGCAGGGCCTGCAGGGTCCGCGCCACCTCGGTGACCAGCTCCGGGCCGCGGTAGATCAGGCCGGTGTAGATCT
>CAZCTU010000036.1:0-4759 GCA_964501495.1 uncultured Ramlibacter sp. | reverse complement strand
CGGCGCCGGCCTCGATTTTCGAGGCGGCGTCCGCGCCGCTCAGGATGCCGCCCACCCCGATGATCGGGAAGCTGGACCCGAGGGCCGCGCGCAGCTGGGCGATGACCCGGTTGCTGGCCGCCAGCACCGGCGCGCCCGAGAGGCCGCCGGTCTCCTCGGCGTGGGCCAGGCCCTTGACCGCATCACGCGAGAGCGTGGTGTTCGTCGCGATCACGCCGTCCATGCCGTGCCGCCGCAAGGTGGCGGCAATGACCTGCACCTGGGCCTCGTCCAGGTCGGGTGCGATCTTGACGAAGAGCGGCACCCGCCGGCCCTGGGCCGTGGCCAGGGCTTCCCGGCGCTCGGCAAGCGCGCCCAGCAGGGCGTCCAGTGCCTCGTCGGACTGCAGCGCCCGCAGGTTCTTGGTGTTGGGGCTGGAGATGTTCACCGTCACGTAGTCGGCATGGGGGTACACGCCTTCCAGGCCGATCAGATAGTCGTCGGTGGCCCGCTCGATCGGCGTGGCCGCGTTCTTGCCGATGTTCAGGCCCAGCACCAGGGCCGGGCCGGTGCCGCGGCCCTGCCGGATGGCGGAGCGCCGCACATTGGCGATGAAGGCCTCCAGGCCCTCGTTGTTGAAGCCGAAGCGGTTGATCAGGGCCTGGGCCTGCGGCAGGCGGAACATGCGGGGCTTGGGGTTGCCCGGCTGGGGCAGGGGGGTCACCGTGCCCACTTCCACGAAGCCGAAGCCCATGGCTGCGAAGCCGTCGATGCAGCGGGCGTTCTTGTCCAGGCCGGCGGCCAGCCCCACCCGGTTCGGAAAGCGCAGGCCGGCCACCTCGATCGGGTCCTCCACCCGGCGGGCCTGCCACAGGGCCTGGAGCGGCGTGCCCTGCATCCGGGCCATGGCGGCCAGGGTGGCATCGTGGGCGGACTCGGCGTCCAGGCAGAAAAGGGCGGGGCGGGCGAGGGCGTAGGGCAGCAGGGCCATGGATAATTCCGGCTTTTGTTCCAGCCAGGATTGTCGCGTGACTCAGGATGAATTGAAGACGCTGGTCGGCCAGGCCGCCCTCCAGTATGTGGTGCCGGGAGAGATCGTCGGCGTGGGGACCGGGTCGACGGTCAACAAGTTCATCGAGGCCCTGGCCGGCATCAAGGACAAGATTCCCGGCGCGGTCTCCAGCTCCCAGGCCTCCACCGAGCGGCTTCAGGCCCTGGGCATCCGGGTGTTCGACGCGAACGAGGTCGGCGAGCTGGCGGTCTACATCGACGGCGCCGACGAGATCGACGGCCGTGGCCACATGGTCAAGGGCGGGGGCGCCGTGCTCACCCGCGAGAAGATCGTGGCCGCCCAGTCGCGCCAGTTCGTCTGCATCGCCGACGAGTCCAAGCGGGTTGAGGTACTGGGCCGTTTCCCTCTGCCGGTCGAGGTGATCCCGATGGCCACCGCCCAGATCACCCGCCGCTTCGCCGCCCTGGGCGGCCAGGCCCGGCTGCGCATGAAGGACGGGCAGCCGCTGGTGACGGACAACGGCCAACACATCCTCGATGTCACCGGGCTGCAGATCCAGGACCCCCTGGGGTTCGAATCCACGGTCAACCAGTGGCCGGGTGTGGTGACGGTGGGCATCTTCGCCCATCAAAAAGCCGCGGTGTGCCTGCTTGGCACCTCCCGCGGCGTGGAGACCCTGGTCTACTGACCGGGCCTCGGGTCCGGCTCCGTCGTTCCGGACTCAGCCAAAGATCGCGGCGCCGTCCTGGCCCGCCATCGGGTGGGACGGCGGTGCCGGCTCGTCGGTGCCCGCCTGGATCTCGGGAATGCGTTTCTTCCAGCGCTCGGTCTGGTTGACGAAGCCTTCCACCCATTTCTCGAAGCCGGTCTCGTCGAGCAGGCCGATGGGACGGCGGTCGGCGAGGATCAGGCCGCGGGTCATTTCTTCCAGGCCCAGGGTGGCGCCATCGGTCCGGTGCCAGTAGAGGTTGGCGATCATCAGCTCGCGCAGGACGCGTTCGGTCTCGTCGTCGGGGAGTTCGGTGAGGTAGGCAGAGAGGATGAGTTGACCTCCCGGCTCATCGCATTCGATATTGAGGACGATGTCCTCATCGAACAGCAGGACGCAGCTGTGGGTGACATCGTCGAGCTTCAGCTCGGGGAGATTCAAGGTCTTGCCGAGGCTGGCAATCAACTGCTCGGCGATGGCGCGGTGGTTCATGGGGGTCCTCTCTGTGTGCCTGGGGCGATTAGGTGTTCGGATGGATGCGCTGGACATGGCGGCTGAAAACTGCCCGGCGCCAACGTGCGCGCCAGCGGCGCAGTCGCCCCAGCAGGCGGGATAACAAGTCCGGCGGAGCGAAGCCGGGGCTGCCAGAGGGAGTGCGCCAGACGGTGCACGGTGGTGCCAGATGGGGGTGCAGCGGCTTGTGCATGTGAATCCTTCGACTGCTGGGATGGCGCCGGCTGCAGCCGGCTCACCTCTCAGTAACGGGGGGCCTCAGCCTTGTTCCCGCCCATCCGCAGTGGCAGAGGGCACACGCAGGGGCGAACGCCGCCCAGCAGGCGCATGGGATGCGCCTGCTGCAAAGCAATATGACAAGGGCCGGGCCTGGCAGCCCGGCGGGACTCAGGCCATGCCCTGGTGCCGCAGCAGCGCGTCGAGCTGCGGCTCACGGCCGCGGAAGGCCTTGAAGGATTCCATGGCCGGCCGGCTGCCGCCCGCTTCGAGAATGGCCTCGCGGTAGCGGCGGCCCGTCGCGGGGCTGGGGTTGCCCTCGGCATCCATGCTTTCCTCGAACGCCGCATAGGCGTCGGCCGAGAGGACTTCCGCCCACTTGTAGCTGTAGTAGCCGGCCGCATAGCCGCCGGCGAAGATGTGGCTGAAGGTGTGGGCGGTGCGGCTGAAGGCGGGCGGCTGGATGAGCGCGACCTCGTCGCGAACTTTCTGCAGCAGCGGCATGAAGTCCTTGGCCGGGTCATGCTCGGCGTGCAGCAGCATGTCGAACAGGGAGAACTCGATCTGCCGCAGGGTCTGCAGCCCGCTCTGGAAGTTGCGCGCCGCCAGCATCTTGTCGAACAGCGCCCGCGGCAGGGCCTCGCCGGTGTCCACATGGGCGGTCATGTGGCGCAGCACGCTCCACTCCCAGCAGAAGTTCTCCATGAACTGGCTGGGCAGCTCCACGGCGTCCCATTCCACGCCGCTGATGCCCGACACGTCGCGCTCGTTGACCTGCGTGAGCATGTGGTGCAGGCCGTGGCCGAATTCGTGGAACAGGGTGGTCACGTCATCATGCGTCAGCAGCGGCGGCTTGCCGTCCACGCCGTCGGCGAAGTTGCACACCAGGTGGGCCACGGGCATCTGCAGACGCCCGGTGTCCGGCCGCAGCCAGCGGGCGCGCACATCGTCCATCCAGGCGCCGCCGCGCTTGCCGGCGCGGGCCGCCGGGTCGAGGTAGAACTGGCCAATCGTCTTGCCGGCGCGTTCGAGGCGGTAGAACTCGACGCCCGGGTTCCAGACCGGCGCCTGGTCGCGGCGGATTTCCACCTCGAACAGGGTCTCGACGATCTTGAACAGGCCCGCCAGCACCTTGGGCGCGGTGAAGTACTGCTTGACCTCCTGCTCGCTGAAGGCGTAGCGGGCTTCCTTGAGCTTCTCGCCGATGTAGGGCCAGTCCCAGGGCTGGGGGTCGGCCAGGCCGAGGTCGCGGGCGGCGAACTCGCGCATGTCCGCCAGGTCACGCTCGGCGTAGGGTCGGGCCTTGCCGGCGAGCTCGCGCAGGAAGCCGATCACCTCCTGGGGCGACTTCGCCATCTTGGGCACCAGGGACACCTGGGCGAAGTTGTCGTAGCCGAGCAGGCGGGCCTCCTCGCGGCGCAGGGCCAGCAGCTCGCGGATGATCGGGTCGTTGTCGAACCGGGACAGGTCGCCCTCCGCCTGGTCGCTGGCCCGGGTGACGTAGGCGCGGTACAGGCGCTGGCGCAGGTCGCGGTCGTGGGCGAACTGCATCACCGGCAGGTAGCAGGGCATCTTGAGCGTGAGCTTGAAGCCTTCCTTCCCCTCGGCCTCGGCGGCCGCGCGGGCGGCCTGGATCACGTCGGTGGGCACGCCAGCCAGCTCACGTTCGCTGGCGAGGTAGGTCCAGGCGTCGGTGGCATCCAGGGTGTTTTCGCTGAACTCATGGCCCAGTTCGACCTGCCGCTCCTGGATTTCGGCAAAGCGCTCCTTGGCCGTGCCGGTCAGCTCGGCGCCGCCCAGCACGAAGTTGCGGATCGCGTTCTTGTGCGCCTGGCGCTGCTCGGCGTCGAGGCTGGTGGGGTCGATGGCCTTGTACTTGGCGTAGAGGCGCTCGTCGCTGCCCAGGCGGGCCCAGAAATCGGTGACGCGGGGCAGGGCCGCGTTGTAGGCGGCGCGCAGCTCCGGGGTGTCGGCCACGCCGTTGAGGTGGCTGACCGCGCCCCAGGCGCGGCCCAGGCGCTCGGTGGCAACGTCGAGGGTGGCGGCGAGGTCCTTCCAGCGCGCGGGGAAGTCCGGCGCGGTGACCTTTTCCAGGGCCTGCTCGCACTCGGCCAGCAGGCTGTCGACCGCAGGGGCCACGTGCTCGGGCCGGATGCGGTCAAAAAGGGGGAGGTCGCTGAAGTCGAGAAGAGGGTTGGTTTGGCCGGGATTGCTCATGCCGCCCATTTTGCGTCAGGGCAGCGGACTTCAAGGCCGCAAAACCCCTCAGGCGCTGGCGCGCTCGGCCGCCTCCAGCATTTTCACCATGAGCATGGCCCGGGTCATCGGGC
>CAZCTU010000035.1:0-10274 GCA_964501495.1 uncultured Ramlibacter sp. | reverse complement strand
ATCTCTTCGTTTGTCATGTTGTCTCTCGGATAATGGAAATCAGAGCGGCGGCCGCGGTCGGGGCCCGCCAGGGATCCGTTGCATTCTAGGGTGCCCGGCGTACCCGCCCGGCCCGCCGTTGTCGCCGCCTTGCCAGTCCCTCTTGATCCTCTTGTCCCGCGCAGTCCCCGTTCGCACCTCTTTCGCACCCACAAACGCAGGAGCCCATAAAAATGGCCTACACCCTTGACCTCTCGGGCCGCGTCGCCCTCGTCACCGGCGCCTCCAGCGGCCTGGGCGCCCAGGCGGCCCGGGTCCTGGCCCGCGCCGGCGCCGCCGTGGTGCTGTGCGCCCGCCGCATCGAGCGCCTGAAGGACCTGCGCGCCCAGATCGAGGGCGAGGGCGGCGACGCCCACGTGATCGCGATGGACGTGACCGACGTGGTGAGCATCCGCGCCGCCGTCGCCCATGCCGAGACCGAGGTGGGCTCGATCGACATCCTGGTCAATTGCTCCGGCGTCGGCCTCACCCGCAAGCTGCAGGACGTGAGCGAGGAGGACTTCGACTACGTCATGAACACCAACCTGCGCGGCAACTTCTTCGTCGCCCAGGAGGTGGCCAAGCGCATGCTGGCCCGCGCCAGGGGCGCGGCGCCGGGCACCTACACCGGCGGCCGCATCATCAACATCGCCTCGGTGCTGGGCCTGCGGCCGGTGCCCCAGGTGGGCGTGTACGCCATGAGCAAGGCCGCCATCGTCCACATGACCCGCGCCATGGCGCTCGAGTGGGGGCGCTACGGCATCAACGTCAACGCCATCTGCCCCGGCTACATCGACACCGAGATCAACCACGAGCACTGGCAGACCGAGGCCGGCCAGAAGCTGGTGCAGATGCTGCCCCGCAAGCGCGTCGGCCACCCGCAGGACCTGGACGCCCTCGTGGTCATGCTGGCCAGCGGCGAGGGGCACTTCGTCAACGGCGCGGTGATCGCCGCCGACGACGGCTTCAGCGCCTGATGCTTCGCGGCATCCTGGCGGGCCTGGCCGCCGGTGCCCTGTGGGGGCTCGTGTTCGTGGTGCCGGCCTGGCTGCCGCATTGGCCGCCGGTGGACCTGGCGGTGGGCCGCATGGCGGCCTATGCGGGGGTGTCGTTGGGCGTGTTGCTCTTCGCACAGTTGCGGCGATCGGGTCTGTCCCGGGTCGCCGCCGCCAAGCGCGAGGCGTGCGCTGCCGCAGTGGCAGCGGCTCCCGGGCATGAGAACGATCCCGAGCGGGGGCGCACCGCTCTGTGGCCGAACCCGCGCCAGGCCCTGGCCGCCTTCGTGCAGAGCCTCCTGGGCTTCTGGGGCTACTACGCGCTGCTGGTGCTGGCCCTGAGCGATGCCGGCCCCGAGGTGCCGACCCTGATCATCGGCACCATCCCCCTGTGGGTCATGGTCCTGGGCAAGCCGGGGCACCTGCGCTGGCGGGCGCTGCTGCCCGGCCTCGTCCTCACCGCGGCGGGACTGGGTCTCATGACACATGCGGTGCTTGATGCAGGAAGCCTGGTGCCCGCGCCCGCCTTCTGGCGCGGCGTGGCGCTGGCGCTGCTGGCGATGGCCTCCTGGACCGCCTTCGCCCTGCTCAATTCCGCCTGGCTGCGCCGCCACCCGGAGGTGTCGACCACCGCCTGGGCCAACTGGCTGGGCCTGGCCACCGGCGTGGGCACGCTGGGCCTGTGGGCAGTCGCAGGCAGCCCGGTGCGCGAGATCCTGGCGCGCCCCGACCTGGGCACCTGGCTTGCGCTCTGCGGGGCCACCGGCTTCGGCGCGGCCTGGGTCGCCACCATTCTCTGGAACCAGGCGAGCCGGCGGCTCTCGGCCAGCCTGTGCGGGCAACTGATCGTGAGCGAGACCCTGTTCGCGCTGCTGTACGCTTTCCTGCTCGAAGGCCGCTGGCCCACCCCCGCCCAGGCACTGGCCGCCGGCCTGTTCACCTTGGGCATCCTGGCATCCATCAAGGCGCAACGATGAAGATCGAGATCCCCGAGCACAAGAAGCTGGTCCACGAGATGCGTTTCCAGGTCCGCTGGGGCGACATGGACGTCATGGGCCACATGAACAACACCCTGTACTTCCGCTACCTCGAGAGCGCGCGCATGGAGTGGTTTCACTCCATCGGCGTTGCGGGCGACCCCAGCGTGCCCGGGCCGGTGCTGGCCAATGCCTTCTGCAATTTCTACAAGCAGCTGGCCTTCCCCGACGAGGTGCTGCTGCAGTTGTACGTCTCCAACCCGGGCCGCAGCTCCTTCGACACCTGGGGTCTGATGACCCGCATCGCTGACCCCGAGGTGCTCTGTGCGGCAGGCGGGGGCACCATGGTCTGGGCGGATGTGCAGGTGGGCAAGGCGGTGCCCTTGCCGGACTGGGTGCGCGACCTCATCGGCTGAGCTTCAGACTCCGCCGCAAGGGTCTGCTGGCGAGGGACTGAGAGGGGGCGTGGGCCCGCTGCACGTTCAGGCGAAGGGGTTACTCATGGCGGTCCCGCCCGCCCCCCGGGCGGGGTGTTCCTCCCCCTTCCCCTACCGCCATGCTCA
Organism: uncultured Ramlibacter sp.; assembly: GCA_964501495.1. GTDB lineage: Bacteria > Pseudomonadota > Gammaproteobacteria > Burkholderiales > Burkholderiaceae_C > Ramlibacter. The sequence continues at coordinate 7,721 of CAZCTU010000035.1, read as the reverse complement.
ACTGTCTTCAAAGGTTGTTTGGTCGCGCGCCTGCTGCGGCCGACGCCCATGTCCCTGAACCTGTCCCTGCACCTGCACCTGCCGCCATGCCCCCTGATGCCGTTGCCTTGACGGTCAGGCCGGCAGGCTCGCCACCGGTGTCCCGCGCGGCAGCGCCATCGGCCGTGGCGCCCGGCCTCGTCGCACGAGGCCCTGCGGCCCTTCCTTCCGCATCGGCGGCTGTCGGACCGGTGCCAGGCCCGAGGCGCGTGCCCGTCGCCGTCGCGTCCGGAGGTCCTGTCGAGCTGAAGTCGCGCGCGTCGCACATACCCCCACGGCTGGCGTGGGGGGAGCCCGACGAACCCGGCCAAGGTCCTGCGCGGGCCGGGCACCGGGCCGTGGATTCGAAGGCGCTGAGCGCCTGGCGCCCCGCCTCTCAGACAGCCCCGTTGCCCCCGAGGCCCCTGCAGCCCCCGCCCCACTTCGTGGCGTACTGGGCTGCCCTGGACAAGGCCTACCAGGCCGTGGCGGACGGCGCGCCAGATGTGCCAAGCGAATACTTGTCCTTCCGACGCGCTTTTGGGGTCTACCAGGCGGTGACCGCTTTCCAGCGACAGCAGCAGGGCGACGCGACGTCTCGTGAGCCCCTGATGAGGGCCACGGCCCAATGGCTGGCCTCGGCCGTCTCGGACCTGGAAGGCGCGCAGTTTCCGGTCGAGGACTTTGCGCGGGTCTTCGCGAGCACCCTCGGCGGGCGCGAGATGGGACCGTCTTCCCTCGACGCCTTTCTTGAGCATCTTGCCCCTGTCGACCGGCCAGGGCCCCGGGGCGGGGCGCAGTGGCCAATCATCACCGGCCTGCTGAGGGAGATGACCGGTTGCTGGCCGCAGCTGTACCAGCCCGGCGCAGGTCATGCCTGGCTGTACCAGAACGCCCAGATGCTCGCCCGCCGGAGTTTGGGTCTGCCGGCCCTGGCGGCTTGCCTCGCCATGATCCGGGTGGATTGGCAGTTTGAGGGGGGGCAGTCCGAAGAGGAAAGGCCGGCAGACTTCCTGGGCCAGGCCATCCAGATACGGGTGCCCCAGGCCTCTGCCTCGGCGCTGAGGGAGGGGGCTGCGGCCATCGTCTGGGCCCTGGCCAACCTGGGTCGCCGGGACCAGGCCCTGACCGCGTGCCTGCACGCCCTGCACCCGCTGGTCCGGGGCGCCTGCCTGCGCCCGGAGTCCTACCTGCCCGGCGCGGTCCTGCGGGGCGCCCTGGATGAGCTCGTCACCATCGTGCTCACCCGGGGCTATCTCCCCGTCTGGGCCGCGTCGGTGGTCGATCGTTTCCAGTCGCGCACGAAAGAAATGACGAACCTGCAGCGAAGCATTCTCGGCGCCAGCATGGATGTGCCACTGGCCAGGCTGCAGACGGTTTCGGGGGAGGCCAGGGCCACATCCTCCTGGCTGCGGGCTTTCATTCACGACTGCGAGAGCCTGCGGGCTGCGTGCATGAGGCCGAGCCTGGCCAGCCCGCCCAGCCAGGTCCTGTCCGTGGCGCCCGGCAGCGCGCGCGGCGAGGATCCGCTGCTGCAGATCGTCCGGCGATGCGCGACCGAGGCGCGCTACGACGCCGATGCCCACCTCGACGCCCTGGAGGGGCTGGAGGGCGTCGACCCGGTGACGGCCGTGTGCGACCTCATGCCCTGGATGGGGCCGGACATCGGTCTTGCGCAGTGGGCGCGGATCCGCACCAAGGTGCTGCGCCTGCAGCAGTCCCGGCATGCGGCCGGGGAGCCCGACGGTCTTGTGGACGAACAGCCCGGGTTGCCTGCCGGGGCAGCGCCTGCGGACGCCTGGTCTCGGGCGGCGCTTCGTGCCGCCGCCGGCGACATGGTGCGGGTGGTCACGGCTTACGGGCGGGCGATCGGCCTGTACCTGTCCGATGCCCAGCGGGCTGACATGCACAAGGGCCATGCGAACAAGGCCCGGGAGGATGCCGTGCTGGCGTCGGAGTACCGCTTCTGGTCCGATGCGATCCAGGCCGAACGCCCGCTCCGGCCAGGCCCGGCGGAAGGCGCTGCCGGCGTCCCGCAGTCCCTGCAGGCTTGGGCCGGGCCGTTGCTCTCACGCGTGCAGGAGCTGCGGAGCGCGCTGGTGGGCTGGCACTAAGTTCCGATCACTTCCCGCGCGGCACCCGACCCAGCAGATAGAACTCGGGGTTGGGCATCATGCTGGTCACATTGGCCATGCGGTTGGACAGGCCGAAGAAGGCGGTGATGGCGGTGATGTCCCAGGCGTCCTCGTCGTCGAAGCCGTGGGCCTTGAGCGCGTCGAAGTCGGTGTCCTCGACCTGGTCGGCATGCAGACAGACTTTCATCGCGAAGTCGAGCATGGCGCGCTGGCGCGGGGTGATGTCGGCCTTGCGGTAGTTGACCGCCACCTGGTCGGCCACCAGCGGCTTCTTCTCGTAGATGCGCAGGATGGCGCCATGGGCCACCACGCAGTAGAGGCAGTTGTTGGCGGCGCTGGTCGTGGTGACGATCATCTCCCGATCGCCCTTGGTGAGGTTGCCGCCCTCCTTGAGCATCAGCGCGTCGTGGTAGGCGAAGAAGGCCCGCCACTCGGCCGGCCGGCGCGCCAGCGCCAGGAACACGTTCGGGATGAAGCCGCTTTTTTCCTGCACCTCGAGGATGCGGGCGCGGATGTCTTCGGGCAGGTCGGCCAGTTCGGCCAGCGGGTAGCGGACGCTCATGGGTGTCTCCGGGTGTGTCTGCTGCAAGGGTAGCGCACCCGACTGACGGCACGGACCGCCGGGCGAACGCCTCGTCCTGCTTCCCCCTGGCGTTGCCCCTTTCGTTCTCCCGCGTCATTGCTGCTCGACCGTGAACCCGGCGTCGAGGCGGGTGACCCACGGCCGGCCCTTCGCCCCCCCCACCAGCCTGTCCTGCGGTCCGACCTTGCGGCGGGCCTTCCCTCATCCATGGAGACTCCCTTGCAGACCAGCCTTCGCCCGTTCGCCCGTCAACCGGGCCCTCCCGGCCTTCCCGGGGCCTCGTCCTCCGGCGCGGACTCCCCCAGCCCATCCACCGCCACCTCCGAGGCTTCGGAAGCCACGACCGCTTCAGGCGGCGCGGACGCGGCCAGCGTATCGGCCATTGCCACACGTTCCGCGCCGGCCAGCCCGTCCGGGACCGACGTTCGCACGGTGGCCACGATGACCTCGAGCCAATCCATGTCCACCTTGCCTGCGGCGTCGGCCCTGCGCGAGCAGGCGAGGGCGGCTCGTGCACACAGCCCCGTCCGCGACCGGAAGGTGGCAGAGGCCGGCGAGGGCGCTGCCGTTGGCTCGCAGGGGCAGACGCCGGATTCGAAGCACACGGCGTCTGCCGCAAGCGAGGTGGCCGTGTCCCTGGCCCGTCGCGAGGTCCCGCGTCCCCTGACGCAGGCCCTGGACCGCTTCGGCGCCCACTATCGCCACCCGGATCCGTCCCGCCGTGACGAGGAGGCCCACCAGCGTGACAAGGTGGGGCTTGGCGAGGCGGCGAATGAATTCGTGAAGGGGCTGCCCCCGCGCGAGAAGCGGGACACGCGGCTCGCCGAGGCGGTTCTGGACTGGCTGGCCGGGCAACTGCAGGACGGGCGGATCCACTTGCCCTGGCTGCGCAAGCTGTGCCGGGACATCACGAATTCAATGCAAGCGCAGGGCCTGCACCCCGACGACCTGGCCGGAGAGCTCCCGGCCTCTCTGAAGAAGCTGTGCGCCGGCCACGCCTGGCTCGAGCGCGACATCGTGGGCGGGTGGGTGGATGCGCTGGTCGATGTCCACCTGCACGACATCTTCACCGGGACGGATGACTGGACGCTCGCCCGGTCCCACCTCCTCATGCAGGCGGACAGGTCGCTCTGGCGGCCGCCGCTGGCGACCGCGCTCGGGCGTGCCCGCTTCGACCACATCGCCAGCACCCGCGAGCTGGGCGTTGCGATGGACCTCATGGGGCAATGCATCGTCGAGCGCGTGCCTCATGCCACCCCCGAGGACCTGCGCGAGGTGGCTGCGGACATCACCCGCGAAGCGCAGATGGTCAAGGCGACCAACGGCGGGCTCACCCGCTGGCGATGTGCCCTGGAGCCCTATTTCCGCGGCAGTCTGGCCCATTCAAAGCCGGAGGCCTCGGTGGGCGTGGTGGACGGCGTGCTGCAGGCCGTGCGCGAACGCAGGCTGCTGCGGGAAGCGGGCCAGGACGAAGCGCGACTCCTCAACCTCGACGACGTCACCGCCACCTTCATGGCCTGGGTGGCCGATGCCCCCGCGGAGCAACGGGCGCGTGTGCACATGGCGCTGGCCTGGGGCCTGACCCATGTGGGCAAGGGGGCTGCGCCCGCCGACAAGGCGTCGGACCCCGAGTGAGCCCCAGGGCCGTTGCAGGCGGCCCAGGCGGCTCACCTGCGCCCGACCTCGGAACGCCGGTCCTCGTGACCGGCTTTTTTCTTGGCGAACGCGGTCCGCTCAAGTCCTGCCGGTTCGGTGCCGAAAAGCAGGGTTCCGACCCTGCTCCAAGAACCGAGGCTTGCGTGAACGCCCTGCGAAAAATCAATATCGGCCCGCGCCTGGCGCTGGGCTTTGCCCTTGTCGTGCTGCTCCTGATCGCCGTGGCGGCGGTGGGCCTGATCCAGATCCAGGCCGTCAACCACGGCCTCGAGACGCTGGTGACCGACCGCTACGCCAAGGTCGAACTGGTCAACGAAATCCAGAAGGACTTTCTGCAGCAGGGTGTTCGCATTCGCAACGTCGTGGTGTTGACCGACGACAAGGACATCGAGGCCGAACTCACGGCCATGGAGGCGACCATCGTTCGCATCACCGCCGGCATGGACAAGCTCAAAGCCAGCATCTACACGCCTGAGGGCCAGGCCTTGCTGGCGTCGTCGGCCGAGGCGCGGGCGCGCTTCCTGGCGGCGCGCAAGCAGCTGGTCAAGCTGGTGCTGGACCGGCAAGCGGCGGAAGCCCGCCAGTACCTGGCGCAGGTGGTGCGGCCCGCCCACACGGCCTATTACGACGCGCTCTCCCGCCTGAACGATCGACAGACCCGCCGCATGGGGGAGGCCGTGCAGAAGGCTGCGGCGCTGGTGCAGCGCGCGACGCTGGTCATCACCGCCTTGTCGGTCGTGGCGGTGCTGTCGGCCGTGGCACTGGCCCTGTTCCTGGGTCGCTCGATCACCCGCCCGCTGGCGCAGGCGGTGAAGGTGGCCGAGACGGTGGCCGAGGGCGACCTCAGCGCGCGCATCGTGGCGGACGCTCGTGACGAGCCCGGTCGCCTGCTGGCCACCCTGGCCCGCATGAACGAACACCTGGCGCAGCTGGTGGGGCAGGTCCGCCAAAGCAGCAGCAACATCGCCACCGGGGCCAGCCAGATCGCCACCGGCAATCAGGACCTGAGCCAGCGCACCGAGGAACAGGCGGCCAATCTGGAGCAGACCGCCGCGTCGATGGACGAACTCACCTCCACGGTGAGCGCCAATGCCGAGACCGCCCGCAATGCCAGCGAGCTGGCGACCACGGCCAGCACTGTGGCCCGCCAGGGCGGGGCGGTGGTGGGGCAGGTGGTGGACACCATGCGCACCATCAGCGAGGCCAGCCGCAAGATCAGCGACATCACCGGCGTGATCGATGCCATCGCCTTCCAGACCAACATCCTGGCCCTCAATGCCGCGGTGGAGGCGGCGCGGGCCGGCGAGCAGGGCCGCGGCTTCGCGGTGGTGGCCGCCGAGGTGCGGACCCTGGCGCAGCGCTCGGCGACGGCCGCCAAGGAGATCAAGGCGCTGATCACCGACAGCGTGGAAAAGGTCGATGCCGGCAGCCGCCATGTGGGCGAGGCCGGGCGCACCATGGACGACATCGTTTCCCAGGTCGGCCGCGTGAGCGACCTGATCGGCCAGATCAGTGTGGCGACGCAGGAGCAGACCCGCGGCCTGTCGCAGGTGGGCGATGCGGTCGGTCAGCTCGATCAGGTCACGCAGCAGAACGCGGCACTGGTCGAAGAGAGCGCCGCCGCCGCCGAGAGTCTCAATCACCAGGCCGAGCAGTTGGTCAGCGCGGTGAGCGCGTTCCGGCTGGCGTGAGGGCGGTATTGACTGACAGCCGCGCTGAAGTTCGTCCTTCCCTTGCGCGACCGAGGGTCATCGCTCCGCTCTTTGTTTCGTCCAGCCACACGGCGATTCGCCCGGGCATGGCGCTCAACCCGCCTCACTGCGAAGCCTTCAACTTGACGACACAGGAACCATCTCCCTGAACCCGAAACACGGCGGGGGCACCAAGGCCGGTCGATGAAGCCGCAGGACGCGGCTGTCGATCCCTTCCCCATCTCTGGAGATTCCTGTGCAAGGCACCACCTCGTCCATCGCACGCCGAGCCAGCCTGAGCGTCGCTGTGCCCCCGGCTGCGGACTCGTCCGGCCAGCCCGATGGCGCCTCGGCCTCTTCTGGCGTTGCCAGCGCGTCGGCCTCTACTTCCCGCTCTGTGGCCACGGATTCGCCAGAGGTGGCTTCCCGGTCTGTCGTCGCGCTGAGTTCAGGCGTGGCCCCGCCCAGCGCGCCTGCGGCGTCGACCACCCGCACAGAGGTTGATTCACCCCGTCCGCAGAGCGTGGCTCGTGATCGGAAGGTCGAGCAGGTAGACCCGGGCGTGACGCTCAGCCCACCGGCCAAGGTGGTGGACGCCAAGCACGCAGCAGTGGCGGTCCAGGCGATCGCCTTGTCTCCAGCCAGCCACCGAGCCTTGGGTGTATTGGCACAGGCCCTGGACGATTTCATGGGTTGTTACTCTATTGTTGGGTTAGCCAAGAAAACCAGCCCCGAGTACGTGGCTGCCCAGGCTGCGCTCAAGCAAGCCGCCACCGCTTTCCAGGACAGCATCGATTCGCGCTCGTCGCGTCAGGTCGCGCTTGCCGATGCGATCTTCAAGTTGCTGGTGGTCGGTTTGCGCCACGGAAAAATTCATGTCCCCTTGGCGATGCCGCGGATCGCCAGGGATACTTCGCTAAGCCTTGCGTTGACGGACGCGTTGATAGACCGCCTGACCCCTGCTGTCGCGCAGGCATTGCAGTCGCTGTGGAAGCGGGGCGACCGCGAGTACGAGACCAACATCTTTTTGGGTTTGGTGGACGCGTCGATGACGCTTGACCTCGGCGCATCCTTCACAACCCACGACCATTCAGAGGACACGCTAGCGCGTTTGTCTCATTTGGCATACCTGTCTGTTGAACGGCCTGCCCTCGCGCCAGCGCTCGCAGAAGCCCGATTCAGTCGCCAGGCTACTACACGGGACCTCGGGCATGGCATGGATCGCCTGGGGCAAATGATCGTCAAGCGAGCAGCTGTTGCCGACGCGGTGGCGTTGGGTTTGGTGGCCATGAAACTTGTCGCTCAAATCGAGATGAGCATCGCCAGAAAAGATGGTCGCGCCTGGTTGAAATATGCCCTGGAGCCCTATTTCTGCGGCAGCCTGGCCAATCGTGACTTGAGGGCGCCGGCGGCACTGATAAGAGGCGTCCTGACGGGTATAGACCGTGGCAGGATGGAGCAGGAGATCAGGCAGTCCACTGTTTCGTCTCTAGCGACCGATCCGGACAACCGACTCAATCTCGACGACATGGCTACCACCTTCATGCAATGGGCGTCCGAGGCCCCCCACAGGCGGCAGATGGTGAGCAACGCGTTGGGGCTTGCTCTTCACAATTTCGGTAATTGCCTTCCGCCTGG
>CAZCTU010000034.1:0-10347 GCA_964501495.1 uncultured Ramlibacter sp. | reverse complement strand
CCGGCGCGCACATGCTGTTCATCACCGCCGGCATGGGCGGCGGCACCGGCACCGGCGCCGCGCCGGTCATCGCCCGCGTCGCCAAGGAAATGGGCATCCTGACCGTGGGCGTGGTGACCAAGCCCTTCGACTGGGAAGGCGGCCGCCGCATGACCAACGCCGACAACGGCCTGGCCGAGCTAGAAGCCAACGTCGACTCCCTGATCGTCGTCCTCAACGAGAAGCTGCTCGAGGTGCTGGGTGACGACATCACCCAGGACGAGGCCTTCGCCCACGCCAACGACGTGCTGAAGAACGCCGTCGGCGGCATCGCCGAAATCATCAACGTCCCCGGCCACGTCAACGTCGACTTTGAAGACGTGCGCACTGTCATGGGCGAACCCGGCAAGGCCATGATGGGCACCGCAGTGGCCGAGGGCCCGGACCGCGCCCGCCTGGCCGCCGAGCAGGCCGTGGCCTGCCCGCTGCTCGATGGCATCGACCTGTCCGGCGCCAAGGGTGTGCTGGTGCTGATCTCCGCCGCCAAGGGCAAGCTCAAGCTGTCCGAGTCCAAGATGGCGATGAACACCATCCGCGCCTACGCCTCGCCCGACGCCCACGTGATCTACGGTACCGCCTACGACGAGTCCCTGGGCGACCAGGTCCGCGTCACCGTGGTGGCCACCGGCCTGTCCCGCCAGGGCATGCAGCGCCGCCCGCCCATGACCGTGATCCGCACCGGCACCGACAACGGCCCGGTGGGTTACGCCCCGGCCACCCCGGGCCTGGGCGCCTCCACCGGTTCCTCGTTCGGCTCTTCGCTGGGCGCCATGCCTTCGGTGCCCACCCTGGGCAGCGTGGTCGCCGGCCCCTCGGCCTCGGCGCCTTCGGTGGCCTCCGTCGCCCCGACCCTGGGCTCGGCCTCCGCCGGCCTGTCGGCCGACGTCAACGTGCCCAGCGTCTGGCGCAACAACCGCACCACTGCGGCTGCCAAGGTCGACGCCCTGGCCGCTGGCGGCATGGACGACCTGGAAATCCCGGCCTTCCTCCGCCGCCAGGCGGATTGATGTTGCGCCAGCCTCACGAGACATCCCACGCGGATGGCTCGTGAGATTTAACAGGTGATGTCCTACCCCCCGGCCAGTCCGAGGCGTTAGACTTCCCCGCATCCCGCCCTTGGCAGTACGCCGTCCCACCATCCCGGACGCGCCGACCCCAAGGGCGTTTTCGTATCTGATGCGAGGAGCGGGGCATGCCGACGGCGATCCTCATCGACGGGGCGTCAGATCCTCAAGCGAGGGCTGCGCCTGGGGGACCTGAGGGAGGGGGACGTCATCCCCCATGCGCGGCAAAAAGGGGTGGACATGCGGATCGGCATCGACATCGCCTCGCTCACCCTGAAAAAGCAGGTGGACCAGATCGTCCTGATCGCCGGAGATGCCGATTTCATCCCCGCCGCCAAGTTGGCGCGCAGGGAGGGCGTCGACTTCATCCTGGACCCCATGTGGCAGTCGGTGCCACCCGGCCTCAATGAGCACATCGACGGCTTGCGAAGCACCTGTGCCCGGCCCCGGACAGGGATATCCGCCCCGTCCGTACAATCGGGCCCATGCTCCAGCAGCGCACCCTCAAGACCCTGACCCGCGCTGTTGGCGTGGGGCTTCACAGCGGCCAGCGCGTGGAGCTGACCTTGCGGCCCGCGGCGCCGGACACCGGCATCGTCTTTCGCCGGGTCGACCTGGCCCAGCCGGTCGACATCCCGGTCTCCGCGGAGTCGGTCACCGACACCCGCATGGCCTCCACCGTCTCCAACGGGGGCGCCAAGGTCTTCACCGTTGAACACCTCATGTCGGCCTGCGCCGGCCTGGGCCTGGACAACCTCTACGTCGACATCACTGCCGAGGAAGTCCCCATCCTCGACGGCTCCTCGTCCTCCTTCGTCTTCCTGCTGCAAAGCGCCGGCATCGTGCTGCAGAACGCGCCGCGCCGCTTCGTGCGGGTGCTAGAGCCGGTGGAAGTGCGCGAAGGTGAGGGCGAGAACCTCAAGTGGGCTCGGCTGGACCCGTACCACGGCTTCAAGGCCAGCTTCGAGATCGATTTCGCCCACCGGGTGGTCGACGCCACCGGCCAGCGCTACGAGTTCGACCTCGGAAGCGGCAACTACAGCCGCGACATCGCCCGCGCCCGCACCTTCGGCTTCACGAAAGACGTCGAGATGCTGCGCGCCAATGGCCTGGGCCTGGGCGCGGGCCTGGACAACGCGGTGGTGATGGACGACTACCGTGTGCTCAATGCCGACGGTCTGCGTTATGACGACGAGCTCGTCAAGCACAAGATCCTCGACGCCATGGGCGACCTGTACCTCCTGGGCAAGCCCCTGCTGGCGGCCTACAGCGCCTTCCGTTCGGGCCATGGCCTGAACAACAAGCTGCTGCGCCAGCTGCTGGCCCAGCCGGGCAGCTACGAGGTGGTGAGCTTCACCGACGACAAGCTCGCGCCCGCCGGCTTCCTGCAGCCGGCGCAGGCCTGGTAGCGGGCCGGTTACCCCGGAGGGACACGCCATGCTGCTCTTTCGCTGGGCCATCCTCCTGCTGCTGCTGGTCGCAGGCGTGAATTTCGCGTTCTACGCCGGCACCGGCCAGCCCCGCTTCAAGCGCTGGGGCTGGATCGTCCTCAAGTGGACCCTCCTGGCCGCCTTCGGCTTCTTCACCGTCCTGATTCTCGAGCGCGTGGCCTGAGCGGCCGTTCGCTCAGGCCTCGAGCAGCGCCTTGGCGATGGTGTTGCGCTGGATCTCGCTCGTCCCGGTGAGGATCCGGTACATCCGCAGCATGCGGAACAGCCACTCCACCACATGGCCCTGCACGATCCCCGCGCCGCCATGCACCTGCACCGCCCGGTCGGCGACCCGGAAGGCCGTTTCCGAACAGAACAGCTTGGCCATCGCCGCCTGGCCGCGCGGGTCCTCGCCGCGGTCCAGGGCGGTCGCCACGCTGAACATCAGCGCCCGCGCCGCGGACAGTTCGGTGGCCATGTCGGCCAGCAGGTGTTGCACCGCCTGGAAGCCGCCGATCGGCTGGCCGAACTGCACCCGGGCCTGCGCATGTGCCACCGAGCGCTCCAGGGCGATGCGCGCCAGGCCCAGCATGGCGGGGCAGTGGAGCAGGCGGTTGACGGCGATGCGTCCCATGGCCAGGGCCAGGCCCCGTCCCCGCTCGCCGATCATGTTCGCCTCGGGAATCTCCACGCCGTCGAGCACGATGTCGCCGGTGTGGCCCTGGCCGGCCAGGGTCTTGTACCCGGCCTCGACCCGGTAGCCCGGGCGCGAGGCCTCGACGAAGAAGGCGGTGATCTCCCGCACCTCGGGGTCCTCGCTGGTGGAGGCGAGCACCACCGCGAGATCGGCCAGGGGCGCGCCCGAGATGTAGCGCTTGCGGCCCGTGAGCCGCCAGCCCTGGGCCGTGCGCTCGGCCCGCGTGGACAGCGCGCCCGCGTCGGAGCCCGCGCCCTCTTCGGTCAGCGCGAAGCAGGAGGACAGCCGCGCGTCCAGCACCGGCTGGATGAAGTGGGTCAGCTGATGGGGCGTGGCTTGGCGATACAGGGCGCCCACGCGCGGCGGCCCGGACAGCTCGCCGTTGATGTGCGGCGCCAGCGGGCAGTTGCTGGCGTAGACATGTTCCTTGACCTGCACCTGCTCGGCGACGGAGAGGCCCGCGCCGCCGATCGCCTCGGGCAGCTGCACGCCGTAGAGACCGCGGTCCCGGGAGCGGCGCCAGACCCCGCGCAGCAGCTCGCGGGAGGCGCCGCCTTCCCAGGTGATGCTTTCGGCGGCCACCAGCGGGGCCAGGTCCTCGGCGATAAACGCGTCGATGCGCGCCATGATGTCGGCGGCCTTGGCGGAGACCGGCGGAGCATCGAGCAGGGTGGTCATGGGCTTCAGGCGCCGATGAAGTGGCCCGCCAGCTCGCGCAGCAGGCGGACGTTGGGTTTGTCGAAGCGATTGGGCCGTGCCGGGCCATCCCAGGCCCCGAACTGCGCGATCACCAGCTCGGCGCGCGGGCAGACATAGAGCCGCTGGCCGTAGCGGCCGTTGCACTGGAAGGCGCCGACGTCGTCGTGCAGGGGCCAGAAGAAGCTGCGGTAGGAGCCGGTGGGGTAGACCGCGGAGAAGGCGCCCTGGCGGAACAGCGCCTGGTCACCGCCGCGGCGGACGTCCGCCAGGAAGGCCGCGGGCACGATCTGGCGGCCGTTGTACCAGCCCTCGCACCGGAGCATCTCGCCAAAGCGCGCCATGTCGCCGAGCGTGAGGCCCAGGCCGCCGGCGGTGAACTCGGCTCCGGCCTTGTCGACCGAGTAGAAGGCGTCGCGGGCCGGGCCCAGCGGCGCCCACACCAGCTCGGACAGCAGCTCGGCGATCGACTTGCCGGTGGCCCGTCGCAGGGGCCAGGCCACCGCCTCGACCTGGCCGTTGTCGTAGAAGAAGCTGCTGCCGTGGGCGCCGCCGCGGGGCTTCTTCAGGACGAAGTCGTAGAAGTCGGCCGCCGTGTCGGGCCGGCGCGGCATCAGGCCGAGGATCTCGAACACGCCGCCGTCCTGCGCCCCCACCGTGTCGGGCCGGCCGGCCAACTCGGGACGCTGGATGCCGGCCTGCATGTCCATCAGCTGGCGCAGGGTGGCGTCGCCCATGGCCGAGCCGCGCATCTCGGGCACGTAGTACTCGGCGGTCTTGGACAGGTCGACCACGCCCTGGGCTTCCAGCACGCCGACCAGCGCGCCGATGAAGGACTTGCTGATCGAGGCGCTGCCGTGCAGGGTGTGCGGCTGCATGCCGTGGAAGTGCCGCTGATAGACGCAGCGACCTTGATGCAGGACCATGAAGCCGTCGATCTCCATCGCTTCCAGCAGCGCCAGCAGGGTGCTGCGTTCTCCCTCCAGGCCGGTGACGGGCAGGTCGTCCAGGGCCAGGGGTGCGGGAGGGAGCGCGCTCACCGGGCCATCACCGCGCCAGACCGGCACCGTGGGGACCATGGCCTGCCGGCTCATCAGGCTCCAGCGGAGAAAGGGGTTCTTGAACCAGTTCTCGCCGGAGATGCGGGTCTCGGGGGCGGGCGGGAAGCCGTGCATCACGCGCGGCGTCTTGTTGTCTTCCATGGCGGATCCCTGTGTGAATTCTTCAGTTGACCAGGCGTTCCCGGCCTTCCCAGTAGCGCGCCTTCAGTTCTTTGCGCGAGAGCTTGCCGTTGGCGTTCTTGGGCAGCTGGTCGGTGAACTCGACGCTGCGCGGCTTCTTGAAACCGGCCAGCAACTGGCCGCAGTGCGCGATCAGCTCGTCTTCGCCCGCCTGCATGCCGGCGCGCAGCACCACCACCGCCTTGACCGCCTCGCCCCAGTGGGCGTCGGGCACGCCGACCACGCAGGCGTCCTGCACCGCGGGGTGGCGGTACAGGGCCTGCTCCACTTCCGCCGGGTAGACGTTGAAGCCGCCGCTGACCACCATGTCCTTCTTGCGGTCGACGATGAAGAGGTAGCCCTCCTCGTCTACGCGCGCCAGGTCGCCGGTGTGCAGCCAGCCATCGACCAGGGCCGTGCGGGTCAGCTCGGGCTCGCGCCAGTAGCCGGCGAACACGTCGGGACCGCGCACGCAAATCTCGCCAATGCCGCCGGGCGCCACGACCCGGCCGTCGTCATCGAGCAGCTCGACCCGTGACTCGCCGAAGGGCCGCCCGCAGGACAGCAGCAGTTCCTCCCGGCCGCCTTCGATCGCGAGGCGATGGTCGGCGCTTGACAGCAGGACCAGGCCGCCGGTGGTCTCGCCCGCGCCATAGCCCTGGGCCAGGGTGGGGCCGAACCCCTCCCAGGCCTCCCGGATGCGTGCCGGCGCCATGGGGGCGGCGCCGTAGTTGACCATCTTCAGGCTCGAGAGGTCGTGGCGCCGCAGCGCCCCGTCGGCCAGGATGGCGCTGATCATGGTCGGCACCAGGTAGGTCCCGCTGGCCCGGTGCCGGGCGATCGCCGCCAGCAGGCTCTCGGGCTCGAAGCGGTCGAGCAGCAGCAGGGTGCCCCCCTGTGCCAGCCAGGGCTGCATGAACATGCCGCTGGCGTGGGAGACGGGCCCCGACAGGGCCAGCACATCTCCGGGCTCGCAGCGCAGCCGGCCCATGATGACCTTGCGGATCGACGCCAGCCGGTTGCCGACAGTGTGCATGGCCGCCTTCTGCTTGCCGGTCGAACCGGAGCTGTAGTGCAGCACCGCCAGTTCACCCAGACCGCGCTCCACCTCGGGGTTGACCGTGCTGGCCTGTGCCAGCAGCGCCTCGTAGTCCAGGCAGCCGGCCTCGGGCGCGCCGAAAGCGACCAGGGGGATGCCCTGCAGGACATCGAGGGCGCGCACCCGCTCCAGGTGGTCGGCGTCGGTGAGGAAGATGCGCGGCTCGCTGTTCTCGACGCAGTCGCGGATTTCCTCGTCCGAGAGCCGGGCGTTGAGGATCACCTTCACCAGACCCGCCTTGAACAGCGCGCACTCGAGTTCCACCAGCTCGGGCCGGTTCCAGGCGATGGCCGCGACCCGGTCGCCTGGCGACAGACCCAGGCCGAGCAAGGCATTGGCCAGGCGGCTCGAGCGCTCGTCGAGCGCGCGGAAGCTGATGCTTCGCTCCCGGTAGAGGATGGCGGGCCGATGCGGCCAGTAGCGGGCGGCGCGCGCCATGAAGGCGCCGATGTTGGCGCGGCCTTCAGTCATGGCGGACCGCCTCAGTCAGCGACGAAGCCGGTCTTGCGGGCGATCGCGCCCCAGGCCTCGGTCTCGTACTTGAAGCGCTCGGCCATGTCGCGGGGGCTCATGGGCACCCAGTGGCTCCACTGCGCCTCTCGTTTGGCCGCCCACTCCGGGGTGGCGTTGAGTGCATTGATCGCGTGGGCCAGCTGGTCGATGACGGTGGCCGGCGTGCCGGTCCTGACGTAGTAACCGGTCCAGCCCATGCGGTCGTAGCCGGCGTAGCCCAGTTCCTTGAAGGTCGGCACTTCTGGCGTGTACTTGAAGCGATCGTCCATGGCCACGGCGAGCAGGCGGACATCACCCTTGGTCAGCAGGCCGCGCAGGTTGAAGATGTCCATCATGATGAAGTGCACATTGCCGCCCATCATGTCGAGCAGGGCAGGCGCGACGCCCTTGTAGGGCACATGGGTCGCCGGCAGGCCGAGTTGCTCACTGAGCTGGTAGCCGTACAGGTGGGACACCGAGCCATTGCCGATGGAGGCGTAGTTGAGCTTGGTGCCCTGAGTGCGGGCCCAGGCCAGCCAGTCCTTGAAGGTCTTCGCCGGGTGCGCGGCGGGGACCGCCAGGCCGATGGGCGCGAGGCCCGAGAAGGCGACCGGCTGGAAGTCGCGCACCGGGTTGTAGCTGAGCTTGCGGTAGATCGAGGGGGCGATCGTCATGGCCGCATTGGCCAGCAGCACGGTGTAACCGTCGGCCGGGGCATTGATCACGACCTGGTGTGACAGCACGCCGCCGGCGCCCGGCTTGTTGTCGACGACCAGCGCCTGGTTGTTCAGGGCGGGTGTGAGCCCTTTGAGGAATTCGCGCAGCCGAAGGTCGACCGCATCGCCGGCGGCGGTCTGGGTCACGAAGCGCAGGGGCCGGCTGGGCCAGGCCGTTTGCGCCTGGGCGCCCAGGACGCTGGCGAACGGAGCGGCGAGGGCGGCCTGGATCAGGCGGCGGCGATGCGGCTGGAACTTCATGGAAGGCGACCTTCGGCGAAATGGTGATGCCGGGAGTTTGGCCCGGCCGGGACTTCCGGACAATAATCGCATGGGAGGTTTCAATAACTATTGGTTATGGACCTGCCCGCCCCATCCCGCGTCTTTTGCGATTGCCCTTCGTACCGTGCGCCTTGAAGACCTGAACTACTTTCTCGCCATCGCGCAGGAGCGCAATGTCGGCCGTGCCGCGCTGCTGCTCGGTGTGTCCCAGCCCGCCCTGTCCAAGAGTCTGCAGCGACTCGAGGGCGAGCTGGGTTTCCGGCTGTTCGAGCGTGGCCCCAAGGGGATGGACATGACCCCGGCCGCGCAGGCTTTCCATACGCGGGTCAGCGCGATGCGTGGCCACCTGAGTGATGCAATCCGGGAGGCCTCCGACATCCACCTCGGTGCCCTGGGGGTGCTGCGAGTGGGCATATCCCCGCTGTACATCGACCCCGTCTTCAGCCCGGCGGCCGCGTTGCTGCGCCAGCAGCGGCCCGCGGTGCGCATCCAGTTGGCCATCGACCTCAACGACGGCCTCCTGGCGGGCCTGCGCGCGGGCGACCTGGACCTGGCCCTGTGCAACATCGAGACCGGCCAGGCCGGGGACCTGCACCAGGAGAAGCTGTTCCGCGACGACCTGCGCGTCATCGTGCGGGCCGGGCACCCGCTGACCCGAAAGAGCGGGGGGCTGTCGCTGGCCGATCTGGTCGGTCATGCCTGGATCCTGCCGCGCACCGGCGTTTCCGCGCGCCGCCAGGTGGAGGCGCGCTTCGCCGAGAAGGGGCTGCCCGCGCCGGAGGTCGCCGTCGAAGTGGGCAGCACCGTCACCCAGCTCGTCGGACTGGTCGGGCGCAGCGACCTCGTTTCGGTGATGGGGGAGCGGATGATCACCTCGCAGGGCGCGTCCGATGTGACGGTGCTCGACGTGCGCGACGGGCGCTGGATCCGCCAGATCGGCCTGGTCACGCGCCGCGCGGGCCACCGCTCGCCTCTGGCCTCGCGCTTCATCGAGATCGTGCGCGAGGTCATCGCGGCCGAAGAAGCGCCGCCAGCCCGCGCCCGCAGCGCTCGTCGCTGAGCCTGCCGGCAGCGGCCGCAGAGCCGTGCCAACTGTTTCGCGCGCAGCCGTGCCTGAGGCAGGAACTCGAGCCTGGGCACGGCGGTCTGTCTCTCGCGCCAGGGCGGGCCTTGATGCGACACGCAGCCGCGTGCCGCGGATGCGGACGGCCCGGGTCGCACGTCCCTTCCGATCCACATCCCATCTCCTGAGAGGTGTCCATGACCCTTCGAGAACGATTCCGGCCCGCGCGGCTCACCCGCAGCGCCCTGGGCCTGGCAGCCGCCCTTGCGCTGGCTGCCTGCGGCGGCGGAGGCGGCGGCGCGCCACCTGCAGCCGGCGCGCTGGCCCCGTCCGAGCCCGTG
This sequence comes from uncultured Ramlibacter sp., assembly GCA_964501495.1. Lineage (GTDB taxonomy): Bacteria > Pseudomonadota > Gammaproteobacteria > Burkholderiales > Burkholderiaceae_C > Ramlibacter. The sequence goes on along the minus strand of CAZCTU010000034.1, from coordinate 1,208 downwards.
ATGGCCCGGTCCTTCGGGACCGAGGTGATCCCCGAGCCCGCCGCAGACCCGGCCGATCCCTTCCACACCGACGCCGCCGCCGGCGTGACCACCTACATCGTGCAGTTGCGCGAGAGCCAGGGGGCGCGCGCCGCCGATTACGCGGCCTATGCGTCGTCCATCTACATCGGCGAGGTGACGCAGGTCTACACCAACGTCATCCAGGGCTTCGCGGTGAGGGTGCCCGACGGCCAGTCCGAGGCCTTCGTCACCGCCATGCACGCCGACCCGAACGTCGCCTCGGTGGAGGAGGACAAGCCCATGTACGCGCTGGCGGACATGGTGCCCTCCCGGCCCTGGGAGAACGTGCAGCTCAATCCGCCCTGGGGCCTGGACCGGATCGACCAGCGCAACCTGCCGCTGGACAACCAGTACGCCTTCAACTACACCGGCGCCGGCGTGCACGCCTACATCGTGGACACCGGCATCTACCGTGACCACGCGGACTTCGGCGGCCGGGTCACCTCGGGCTTCACCTCGATCAACGACGGCCGGGGCACCGACGACTGCGACGGCCACGGCACGCACGTGGCCGGCACCGTGGGCGGCGCCACCTGGGGCGTGGCCAAGGCGGTGCAGCTGGTGCCGGTGCGGGTGCTCAATTGCAGCGGCTCGGGCAGCACCAGCGGCATCATCGCCGGGCTGGACTGGATCGTCGCGAACGCCCGCCGGCCCGCGGTCGCCAACATGTCGCTGGGCGGCAGCACCTCCACCTCGCTCGACGCCGCGGTGCGCCGCGTGGTCGCCGCCGGCATCCCGGTGGCGGTAGCCGCCGGCAACGAGAGCGGCAACGCCTGCAACGGCTCGCCCGCCCGCGAGCCCAGCGCGCTGACGATCGCCGCCTCGGACCGCAACGACCAGCGCGCCTCGTTCTCCAACTACGGCAGCTGCGTCGACATGTTCGCGCCGGGGGTGAGCATCACCTCGGCCGGCATCTCCTCGCCCACGTCCACCGCGGTCAAGAGCGGCACCTCGATGTCGTCGCCGCACGTGGCCGGCGCCGCCGCCCTGGTGCTGCAGGCCTTTCCGGCTTACGGCGCCGAGCAGGTGGGCAGCTACCTGAAGTCGATTGCCACGCCGGACAAGATCTCCAATCCGAACGGCTCGCCCAACCTGCTGCTGTACACCTCGGCGATCGACGGCGGCACCCCGCCCCCGCCCCCGCCGCC
>CAZCTU010000033.1:9447-10422 GCA_964501495.1 uncultured Ramlibacter sp. | reverse complement strand
GGGCGTGTCCCACCTGTGCGCCACCGCCATGACCCCGCGCGACTTCGGCCCGCCCACCGAGGCGCCGCGCCCGCACCTGGAGGCGCTGGCGGCGCGCTGGCGGGCTGGCCGCGCGGCGCCGGTTCACGCCGGCAGTGCCGAGGGCGTCGAGCCCTCTGTGAGCCTCGAGGCCCGCGAAGCCGCGTCGCCCCCGCCCGCTGGCGTCGCCTTCCTCTTCGGGTCCGAGCGTTTCGGCATGGCCAATGCCGACGTTTACCGCTGCCACGTGGCCCTGTCCATCCCCACGGCGCCCGGCTACGGCTCCCTCAACCTCGCCGCCGCGGTGCAACTGGTCGCCTACGAGTGGCGCCAGGCCCTGGGCGGCTTTGGCTCCGCCTCCAGCGTGGACGAAACCCCCGAGGCGCCGCGCGCGGCCGACGCCGCCGCCGTGGCCGGCCTCCTGGCCCATTGGGAGCAGGCCCTGGTGGAGGTGGGCTTCCTGGACCCGGCCGCGCCCAAGAAGCTGATGCCGCGCCTGAACCAGTTGTTCAACCGCGCCGGCCTCACCCCCGAGGAGATCCACATCCTGCGTGGTGTGGCCAAGGCCATGCAGCAGGCGGTGGCGGCCGGCGCGCCGTCGGCAGGGGGCGGCCGCAAGGCTTAGACTCTTTCCCATGTTCAGCCGCCTGCGTTCCGACATCCGCTGCATCCTCGAGCGGGATCCTGCCGCCCGCTCCGCCTGGGAGGTCCTCACCTGCTACCCCGGCCTGCATGCGCTGATGCTGCACCGCCTGGCCCACGGTCTGTGGACCCGCCGCTTCTTCTGGCTGGGCCGCTTCGTCTCGCACCTCGCGCGCGGGCTCACCGGCATCGAGATCCACCCCGGCGCGAAGATCGGGCACAACGTCTTCATCGACCACGGCATGGGCGTGGTGATCGGCGAGACCACCGTGATCGGCGACAACGTGACTCTGTTCCAGGGCGTGACGCTCGGCG
>CAZCTU010000033.1:305-9437 GCA_964501495.1 uncultured Ramlibacter sp. | reverse complement strand
TCACAAGGGCGCCAAGCGCCATCCCACCCTGGGCCGTAATGTGGTGGTCAGCGCCGGCGCCAAGGTGCTGGGGGGGTTCGAGGTGGGCGAGGGCGCCAAGATCGGCAGCAATGCGGTCGTGATCAAGCCGGTGCCTGCCGGCGCCACCGCCGTGGGCATTCCGGCGCGCATCATCCAGGCCGAGGACAGCCTGCGCCGCGAGCAGGCCGCCAGCCGCATGGGCTTCTCGGCCTATGGCATCACCGAGAGCGACGACCCGCTCTCGCAGGCGATGAAGGGCCTGATCGACAGCGCCTCCGCGCAGGAGCACCAGATCGCCCTCCTGTGGCAGGCGATCGAGAAGCTCTCGGCCGGCCAGCGCGGCGCCGACTGCCTGCCGCAGGGCGCGGCCCGGCAAGAGGGTTTCGAGGCGGACAAGCTGTCGCAGCTGGTGGGCAAGTAAGCTCCCGGGGGGCGCTCAGTCCGCCCCGGCGGGCGCTGCGTAGACTTCTCTTACGCAATCGAGCAGCGCCGCGATTCGCCGGCTCTCCACGTCCGCCACACGCCGTGCCAGCACGATGGAACGGGGCGGAATCTGCCGGTCCAGCCTCACCAGGCGAGCCGGACAGGCGGCACGCGTTGCCGCCCTTGGCATTGGGATGACCGAAAAGCCAAGCCCCTCCGACACCATGCCCATGACCGAGTCCGTGGTCATGAGTTCGTACTTTGGCTGCAAGCCGGGCACGGCCCGGCGCACGTGGGCCGAGGCCATCTTTCCGCCCTCAAGGCTGATGTTGTAGCGGATCCAGGGCAGGTGCCTGGCCGTCTCCGCCAGTACGGGCCGGCCTGCGTAGTCGGGCGGGAGCACCAGCACATAGGGTTCCTCGGCCAGCGGATCGACGGCCAGCTGGCGGGGAATGCCTGCGCGCGGCTCTACCACCACCACCGCGTCCGTGTCCCCGGCCTTGAGCGAGGCCAGCAGCCTCTCGGACGTGCTCACCGGCTCGAGCATCACCTCCAGGGTGGGGTGGCGCCGTGCGACCGTGCGCAGGATGGCGGGTAGCGTGGACAGCTGCACGCTGTTGATAACGCCCAGGCGCAACCGGCCGCCCACCTGCGCACTGTTTCGGTCACGCAGTTTCTGCAGGCCTGTGAGTGCGCCCTCCACTGTCTCCAGCACCTCCAATGCGAAAGGGGTGGGGCGCACGGCCCGGCCTGAGCGATCGAACAGGGGTTGGGCGAAATGCTCCTCCAACTGCCGCATCTGCTGGCTGACCGCGCTGGGGGTGAGCCCGAGTTCCTGTGCCGCCAGCGCGAAGGTTCCGCGCCGAACCACGGCTTGCAAGGTCGGCAGAGCTCCGAATTTCATGGGCGAGGCCTTTGAAAAGATAGTTTTTCTAATCTTAGCCTCCAAAAAACATCGCTTTTTTCTAACAGAAAGCCAGACTATTCTGCGGACCGTCGCATGCATGGCGTCTGCCCTTTCATCCACCGGCGCTTGGCGCCAAAGTCTCCTACCCATGACCACTTCCGATTCCACCGCCATCGGCGAGCGCCTCGACATCGAGGGTGACATTCGCCGCGTATTCGGCGTACTGAAATCCGGCGGCATCGCCATTTGCCCCAACACCGTGGGCTACGGCATCTGGGGTGGCTCGCCCGAGGCGCTCGAGCGCATCTACGTCACCAAGGGCCGCGGTCCGCATAAGCGCAACGCCTTCATCACCGACGAAATCGGCCAGCGCGAGATTCACGACCTGCCTCGCATCAAGCAGGAGATGATCGAGTGTGTGACGGTGGACCACGACCTGCCCATGGGCGTGATCGCACCCTACCGCCCTGAGCATCCGCTGCTGCGAAAGATCGATCCCGATCTGTTCAAGGCCAGCACCGCCAACGGCACCATTGGCATGTTGCTCAATGGCGGGCCGATGCACACGGCGATCGGCCGTCTGAGCCGTGAAGCCCTGCACCCGGTGTTTGGGTCTTCGGCCAACCGCTCGGGCACCGGCACCAAGTTCCGCCTGGAGGAGGTGCAACCTGAGCTGCGCGCCATAGCCGACATCCAGGTGAACCACGGCCTGCGCCGCTACCACCTGTACCAGCGCTCATCGACCATCATCAATTTCACCGACATGTCGGTGGTGCGCATGGGGTCCTGCTACGACCTGATCTGCGACGTCCTCAAGCGCCACTTCAAGGTGGACCTGCCCACCGACCCGGGACGAGACGCCAACCCCTCCGGCCACCTGCAGGAATTTGCCCTGCCGGCCTTCCGCTGATACGGGTGATGCAATGACCAGGAACAAGACCGCCCGCCTTCGCGAGCTGATCCTCGCGCCCCGTCTGCTGGTGATGCCGGGCGCCTACGACCCGATCTCTGCGCGTGTCATTGAAGAAGCAGGCTTCGAGGCTGTGCAGTGTTCGGGCTTCGGCATGTCCGTGACCCGCCTCGGACTGCCGGACTACAGCTTCCTCGCCATGTCGGACATGGTGGCGGCGACGCAGGCCATTGTCGATGCCACCCATCTGCCAGTCATGGCCGACGGAGACACCGGCTTCGGCAACGCCGTCAACGCCTGGTACGCCGTTCAGGCCTTCGAGCGGATTGGCTGCGCTGGCATCAATATCGAGGACCAGGTTATGCCCAAACGTTGCGGCCACCTGGATGGCAAGACGGTGATCCCGCTGGAAGAGGCTGTGGCCAAGATCCGTGCCTGTGCCCAGGCCCGGCGCGACCCCGACTTCGTAATCAATGCGCGCACTGATGCCCTGGCAACCGGCGGCGTCGAGGAGGTCGTTCGCCGGGGCAATGCCTACCTGGAGGCCGGCGCCACGATGTTGTTCGTCGACGGCCTCAGCGACAAAACCCTGGCGGCCGAGGCCGTGCGCCGGATTCGCGGGCCGGTCGCGATCAACGTGGTGGAAGGTGGCAAGTCTCCCGAGGCCTTCACTTTCGCCGAGATGGAGGCCATGGGCATCGCCCGCGTGAGCCTGCCCGGCACCCTGCTGATGGCGTCCATCCAGGCCATGCGAGATGCGCTGGCCTCGGTGCGGGCCAACGGCTTCGCCGGCGGCCCGGGTACGCGGTTGGCCGCCTTCGCAGACCTCAAGCGACTGGCGGGTTTCGACGAGGTGTTCGCGCTGGAAGATCGTTTCCTTTCCGGGCTCAAGGCGACGCCTGCCGGGGGCGGAGGCGCGGACCATGGCTGAACGGCCGGCGAAAACGGCGGGGCCCGAAGCGGAGCCGCGCACCATCATCGAAAAGATCTGGATGCAGCATGTGGTTGCCGAGCTGGAGGCCGGCCAGAGCTTGCTTCACATCGACCGCGTGGTGCTGCACGACCGCGCGGGTGGCGCCGTTTTCGGCCCTCTCGCAGAGGCCGGGTGGCCGGTGGCCCAGCCCGGGCTGGTCTTCGGCACCATGGACCACATCGTGGACACGCTTCCCGGCCGGAGTGACGACACCCTGTTCAAGGGCGGGCGCGCCTTCATCCAGGATTTTCGGGCCGGCGCGCGAGCCGCGGGGGCGCGCCTGTTCGACCTCGGTGATCCGCGACAGGGCATCTCGCACGTGGTCAGTCCCGAGCAGGGCATCGCCTTACCCGGGGTCACCCTGGTCTGCTGCGATAGCCATACCTGTACCGTGGGCGGTATCGGGGCCCTGGCCTGGGGTATTGGTACCACCGAGGGCGAACATGCGGTGGGCACCCAGACGCTGGTACGAGCCCGACCCCGGACGATGCGAGTGGAGTTCACCGGCAGCCTAGCGCCGGGTGTGGGCGCCAAGGACATGGCACTGGCGCTGATCGGGCGCTTCGGCGTCACCGGCGGAGAGGGCCATGCGATCGAGTTCTGCGGCGAGGCCGTCCGCGCCCTGGATGTCGAGGGCCGGATGACCCTTTGCAACATGGCGGTGGAATTTGGCGCGTGGACCGGTCTCGTCGCGCCCGACGAGGTCACGTTCGAGTGGCTGCGCGGGCGCCCTTTCGCGCCTCCCGACAGCATGTGGGACGCCGCGGTGTCGCACTGGCGGGCTCTGGCCTCCGATCCCGGCGCCCGCTGGGACCGCGAACTCGTGCTGGACGTTTCACGCCTGGGGCCTCAGGTCACCTGGGGTACCAATCCCGGCCAAGTCGTAGCGATCGATGAGGAGGTTCCCGGCGCTCCGGATGGCGCAATCGCGCCGGACGCGGCCCGCGCTCACGCCTACATGGACCTCCGGCCGGGACAGGCGATCCAGGGGCTGGCCATCGATGCAGCCTTCATCGGTTCCTGCACCAATAGCCGCCTGCCCGACTTGCGCGCCGCCGCAGAGGTCGTGCGCGGCCACCGGGTCGCTCCCGGCGTCACCGCCTGGGTGGTGCCGGGCTCCACTGCCGTCAAGCGCGCAGCGGAGGCTGAGGGGCTGCATGAGATCTTTCTGGCCGCCGGCTTCGAGTGGCGCGAGAGCGGCTGCTCCCTCTGCTTCTACGTGGGCGGCGACAGCTTTGACCGGCCCGGCAAGCCGGCCCGTCGCGTCATCTCCAGCACCAACCGCAACTTCGAGGGACGTCAGGGGCCGGGCGTGCGCAGCCATCTTGCCAGCCCCGTTACGGTGGCGGCGTCCGCTATTGCGGGCTACATCGCGGACCCCCGACCCTCGCTGGTCATTGAGGCAACCGGCGAAGAGAGGGCATGAGCATGGAGCAATACATCCGGGAGTGCGGTCTGCTGGCGCCGCTGCTGCGAGACAACATCGACACCGACCTGATCATCCCCTCGCGGGAAATGACCATGCCGGGAAAGAAGGGCTACGGCGAGCGTCTGCTGGCGCCCTGGCGCTACCTGCCGGCCGAGCCCGACGACGACGGCGCTCGCCGCGAGAACCCCGAGTTCATCCTCAACCGCGAGCCCTTCCGCCAGGCCCGATTCCTCGTGGCCGGTGCCAACTTCGGCAGCGGGTCCTCGCGCGAGCAGGCGGCCTGGGCCTTGCGTCAGTTCGGGATTCGCGGGGTGCTCGCGCCCAGCTTCGGCGCGATCTTCCAGAACAACTGTTACCGCAACGGCCTGGTGCCCGTCACCCTGCCGCGGGATGACATCGAGCGCCTCGCCCGTGAGGCCGAGGGCGGCGGGTTGGCAGTCGAGGTCGATCTCGAGGCGATGGAGCTGCGCTGCGAAGACGGTCGCCACTGGCCGGTCTCGATGCCGGCGAGCGAGCGCGAGATGATGCTGGCAGGTCTCGACGCGATCGGCCTGACCCTGCGAAGGCAGGCGCAGATCGACGCCTTCCAGCAGGCCGACCGCCAGGCAAGGCCCTGGATCTGGTGGCCTGCAACCGCCTACGAGCAATGACGATGGCTATGAAAAATTAGGAGACCTCACGATGAAACGCAAACAGTTCCTGGCGGCCCTTGCCGCCTCCACCGGGGCGCTTACCCTGGTCTCTGGCAGCACCTGGGCCCAACCCGCGTCTGGCGCATTCCCCAGCCAGCCGGTGCGCATCGTGGTGCCCGCCGCTCCCGGCGGCGGCACCGACCTGATGGCGCGCATTTTGACCAACGCGATGACGCAGAACTCGGGCTGGACCCTGGTCGTCGACAACAAGGCCGGCGCCAGCGGCATCATCGGCGCCGACTTCGTGGCCAAGTCCAAGGCGGACGGCTACACCCTGGGCATGGGCCTGACCGCGACGCTGTCCATCAATCCGGAGCTTTTTCAGAAATTGCCCTACGACGTCCTGCGTGACTACACGCCGGTGGCCGTCGTCTCCTCGCAGCCCGTGGTGCTGGTGGTGCGCGCCGACTCGCCGTTCAAGTCGGTGGCTGACCTGGCCGCTGCGCACAAGGCTCGGCCTTTGACCCTGGCCACTGGCGGGCAGGGCACCGTGGGCCAACTGGTGGGTGAGATGTTCGGCCACACCCTGGGCGCGCGCTTTACGCCGGTGCCCTACAAGGGAACCGCGCCCGCTATCCAGGACCTGGCGGCTGGCCAGACAGACGGCATGTTCTCCACCCCGCCCGCGGCCCTTCCCCTGATCCAGGCAGGACGCCTGCGGGCGCTGGCGGTCACCTCGGCCAAGCGCCTGCCTTTGCTTCCGGAAGTGCCCACGATGATGGAGGCGGGCTTCCGCGGCTTCGAGGCGAGCGAATCCAAGGTGCTCGTCGCGCCGGCTGGCACGCCACCGGCGGTGGTGGCCCGGATCAATTCGGAAGTGCAGAAGGCGCTGTCGCAGCCATCGGTCATCGGACGAATCATTGCCGACGGCAGCTTGCCAGCCGGGGGAACGCCCCAGCAGGCCCAGGCCTTCGTGAAGTCGGAGCTGGTGCGCTGGTCCGCGGCGGTACGAGACAGCGGATTGAGCAAGACCAACTGAGTCTGTTGCCTGAGCCAGGTCCAATTCCTGGCGAGTGGTACCAATTGTGGTACGCACGCGATGCGTGGACCCTCTCCTGGACGTTCGCTTCTACGCTTCCGAAGCGGGAGCCGAGCCTGTTCGCGAGTGGCTCAAATTGATGCCGGCGACCGATCGGAAGACGATCGGCGAGGACATCAAGACGGTGCAATACGGCTGGCCGCTGGGGATGCCCCTGGTGCGGAGTCTGGGCACCGGACTTTGGGAGGTTCGCAGACGGCTGGACAACCGGATTGCCCGGGTCCTGTTCGTGCTGGAGGGCGCCACGATGGTGTTGCTGCACGGGTTCATCAAGAAGACCCAGGCCATACCGAAAGCCGACCTGGATCTGGCCCGGGACCGGCTCAAGCAGTTACGCAGGAGGTAGCTATGGTGAAGAAGCACATCGGATCGAGCTTCGACGACTTCTTGGCCGAGGACGCGATGCTGGAGGCCACCACCGCGGTGGCCATCAAGCGGGTCATCGCCTGGCAGATCGCCCAGGAGATGCAGGCGCAGCAGATGACCAAGACGGAGCTGGCCAAGCGCATGCGGACCAGCCGGGCGGCGCTCAATCGCCTGCTCGACGAGAACGACGCCAGCCTCACTCTCACCACCCTGGCGAGCGCCGCGGCCGCCCTGGGAAAGAAGATCGACCTGCGCCTGGCCGCTTGATGCAGGGCCGTCGCCGGCCGGGCGGCGCCACGCTTGAAGCGCCTGTGGCTCAGGCGACCCGCACCGGCCGCACGGCGTTCTTTGGCCGGAAGGCGGCGCAGACCCGCGCATCGGTCTCGAGGTAGGGCCCGCCGATCAAATCGATGCAATAGGGCACCGCGGCGAAGATGCCCGGCACCTCGGTGCGGCCTTCCACGTCCCGCAGGCCCTCCAGCGTTTCCTGGATGGACTTGGGCTGGCCTGGCAGGTTGATGATCAGGCTCTGCCCCCGGATCACCGCCACCTGGCGCGAGAGGATGGCCGTGGGCACGAAGCGCAGGCTGATCTGCCGCATCTGCTCGCCGAAGCCCGGCATCACCTTGTCGGCCACGGCGAGCGTGGCCTCAGGGGTGACATCGCGCGGCGCCGGACCGGTGCCCCCGGTGGTGAGGACCAGCGAGCAGCCGGCGTCCACCAGCGCGACGAGGGCGGCGCTGATCGCTTCCTGTTCGTCGGGGATCAGGCGCGGCTCGAAGGTGATCGGATTGAGCAGGGCGCGGGCGAGCCAGTCCTGCAGCGCGGGCAGGCCCTTGTCCTCGTAGACGCCCTGGCTGGCGCGGTCGCTGATGGAGACGATGCCGATGCGGACCGGCTCGGGGCCGGCAGGTGCTGGGGAGGATGTCTGGCCGGAGGGGGCAGCGGCAGGGCGGGGAGGGTGCGCGCTCATGGGGTCAAGCCTGGGGCTCAGGCCTCTTCGTCGTCCGCGGCGTCATCGCCGCCATCCTGGGCGGCCGCTGCGCGCAGCTGCTCGCGCACCAGCTGGAAGACTTCGCGGTAGGAACGTGACTGGCGCGGCGCGAGGCCGCGGGAGACGGCGTCCTGGTCGGGCGCAGGCTTGTCCTTGCGTGCCTGGCGCACCAGCGAGCGAAGCTGCTGCGCGTCGGTGTCCGGGAAGCGCTCGAGCCAGGCCGACAGGGCCTCGTCGCGCGCGATCAGGTCGTCGCGCCAGCGCTCGGCCTCGTGCAGGGCCAGGGTGTCGGCGGCGGAGCCGCGCTGCTGCACCTCGAGCGCAGTGCGGATGGCGGCCAGCTGCTCGTCCTCCAGCTTGCGCATCAACTTGCCCACGAACTGCATCTGGCGGCGCTTGCCCTCGAAGTTGGTGATGCGGGCGGCGTCGCGCAGCGCCTCGACCAGCTTGTCGGGGAGGCCCAGGGGCTCGAACAGGTCGGCCCGCAGGCCCATGAGCGATTCGCCCAGCTTCTGCAGCTCGGCGCTCTCGCGCTTGAGGTCGGTCCGGCTGATCTCGTTGCCCTTGAGTTCGGCCTTGAGCTGCAGGTCCAGCTCGCTGCCTTCGGCGACGAACTGGCCGCGCACGAAATAGCCTTTTTTCGGTTTGCGTGACATGGGGGAAAGGGGCAGGGACGGCGCAGGGCCACCGGGGAAATGAGGGCGCAAGTATCATAGCCGCGCCATGAAGACCACTTCCGCCCAACCCCCTGCCGCGGCCCGCGCCGCCCAAGGTTTCTCCTACAGCCGTGCCCAGTTCGAGGAGCTGGTGGACCTGGCCCTGGACCACGCCAGGCGCCTGGGCGCCACCGACGCCGGCGCCGAGGCCTCCGAAGGCTGCGGCCTGTCGGTCTCGGTGCGCAAGGGCGAGCTCGAGAACGTCGAGCGCAATCGCGACAAGTCCCTGGGCGTCACCGTCTACCTCGGCCAGCGCCGGGGCAACGCCAGCACCTCCGACTTCTCCGAGGCGGCGGTGCGCCAGACGGTGCAAGCGGCCTACGACATCGCCCGCTTCACCGCCGAAGACCCGGTGGCCGGTCTGCCCGCCGCCGAGGACATCGCCCAGTCCCACGAGCAACCCGACCTCGACCTGTTCCACCCCTGGGACATCACGAGCGAAGAGGCCGCACGCCTGGCCCTGTCCTGCGAAGCCGCCGCCCTCAAGACCAGCCGCCTCATCACCAACAGCGAGGGCGCGGGTGTCTCGGCCCAGCAAAGCCACTTCTTCAACGCCCACACCCGGGGCTTCCGTGGCGGCTACCAGCTCTCGCGCCACTCGCTCTCCGTCGCACCCATCGCTGGCAAGGGCGACGGCATGCAGCGTGACGCCTGGTACAGCT
>CAZCTU010000033.1:0-259 GCA_964501495.1 uncultured Ramlibacter sp. | reverse complement strand
ACCACCGAATGCCCGGTGCTGTTCGAGTCGCCCCTGGCCGCCGGCCTGCTCGGCTCCTTCGTGCAGGCGGTGAGCGGCGGCGCGCTCTATCGCCAGAGCAGCTTCCTGCTCGACTCCCTGGGCAAGCGCGTCTTCCCCACCCACATCGACATCGCCGAAGACCCGCACCTGCGCCGCGGCAAGGGCAGCGCGCCCTTCGACGACGAGGGCGTGCGCACCCGCGCCCGCCAGGTGGTGGACGCCGGCCGGGTGGAGGGCT
>CAZCTU010000032.1:1599-10564 GCA_964501495.1 uncultured Ramlibacter sp. | reverse complement strand
TGCTGCCCTATGTCGACGCCCTGCGCGCGCGCCTGGGCGATGTGGGCCTGGTGATCTGCCTGGACTCCGGCGCCGGCAACTACGAGCAGCTGTGGCTCACCACCTCGCTGCGCGGCATGGCCTCGGGCACGCTCAAGGTGCAGGTGCTGACCGAGGGCATCCACTCCGGCGACGCCTCCGGCCTCGTGCCCTCGAGCTTCCGCATCATGCGGCAGGTGCTTGACCGGCTCGAGGACAGCAAGACGAGCCGGCTGCTGCCCGAGTCCTTCCACTGCGAAGTTCCGTCCGAGCGCCTCGCGCAGGCGCAGGCCACCGCCGCCATCCTGGGCGAGGAGGTATACAGGCGCTTCCCCTGGGCCCACTACGACTGCGAGGGCTCGACCACCTTCACCCTGCCCACCACCACCGACCCGGTCCAGGCGCTGATCAACCGCACCTGGACGCCCACGCTGTCGGTGACCGGCGCCGAGGGCTTCCCGGCGCTGCAGGACGCGGGCAACGTGCTGCGGCCCTACACCGCCTTCAAGCTCTCGCTGCGGCTGCCGCCCCTGGTGGACGCGGCGCAGGCGGTGCAGCAGCTCAAGTCGCTGCTCGAGGACAACGCGCCCTACCAGGCCCGCGTCACCTTCGAGCCCGGCGGCGCGGCCACCGGCTGGAACGCGCCCGATTCGACGTCCTGGTTCGAGCAGGCCCTGCACCGCGCCTCGCAGGCGCACTTCGGCGCGCCCTGCGGCTACATCGGCCAGGGCGGCACCATCCCGCTGATGAACATGCTGAGCGCCGGCTTCCCGAAGGCGCAGATGATGGTCTGCGGCGTGCTCGGTCCGCGCAGCAACGCGCACGGTCCCAACGAGTTCCTGCACGTGCCCTACGCCAAGCGCCTGACCGCGGCGGTGGCCGAGGTCATGGCCGCCATGCCCTGAAAACGAGGCGGCCCGGCGCGCCGCAAGGGCGGACCGGGTCGCGGGTTCCTTGCCGGGCTCGGGGCCCGGGCCTGCCTCAGGCGGCGACGGCCGCCTTCTCCCGGCGCTGCACCCAGGCCAGCCAGGCCAGGCCCAGCGCGCAGATCACCACGGGCAGCACCGAGCCCAGGTTCAGGATGTTCCAGCCCTGGGTCGTCACCAGCACGCCCGAGGACAGCGAGGTGACCGCCATGGTCACGAAGACGAAGAAGTTCAGCGCGCCCTGCGCCCGGTCGCGTTCCGCCGGGGTGTAGGCGGTGAGCGAGAGCGTGGTTGAGCCGGTGAACAGGAAGTTCCAGCCCACACCGAGCAGGAACAGCGCGATGAGGAAGTTGTGCAGGTTGACGCCGGTCAGGGCGATGGCGATGCAGGCCAGGTTCAGCGCCACGCCCGCGGCCATCACCGGCACCGCGCCAAAGCGCTTGATCAGGTTACCGGTGAAGAAGCCCGGGGCGAACATCCCGATCACGTGCCACTCCAGCACGAAGGCGGCGTCGCCGAAGGGCAGGCCGCATTGCTGCATGGCCAGCGGCGTGGCCGCCATCAGCAGGTTCATCACGCCATAGCCCAGCGCGCCCGAGAGGGCCGCGACGATGAAGACCGGCTGGCGCATGATGGCCGCCAGCGGCCGGCCCTCGCCACCGGCGCCCGCGGCCGGCACGGGCGGCGGCGGGAAATTCAGGAAGGACATCAGCGCCAGGCCGGCCACCGCCACCGCGCCCAGGCCCAGGTAGGCGCCGGCAAAGGGCACCGCCAGCAGGTCGCGGCCCGCGGCCGCCAGGTTGGGCCCGGCCACCGCGCCGATCAGGCCGCCGGCCATCACCCAGGACACCGCCTTTTCCTTGCCCTCGGGGCCTGCCAGTTCGGCGGCCGCGAAGCGGTACAGGTTGGCGTTGGCGTTGTAGTAGCCCGCCACCACGGTGGCCAGCACCAGCAGGCCGAAGTTGCGCGAGACCGCGGCCCAGGCGCACAGGAGCGCCGAGCCCAGGGCCACCACCAGCCCGAGCTGGAAGGAGCGCTGGCGGCCCCAGCGGTGCTGGGTACGCGCCACCAGGCCAGTCGAGAGCGCGCCGCCCACCACATAGCCCATGACGGGCAGCGTCGCCATCCAGGGCACGGGCGCGAGGGCGAGCCCCACCAGGCCGTTGATGGCGATGAAGGTGACGTTGTTGGTGAGGAACAGGCCCTGGCAGACGGCCAGGAGGAGCAGGCGAACGTTCATCGGCCGATGATGCCCGAATTGCCCAGCGTCCGGCCGCTTGATTTCGGCGATGGATGGAAGGCCGCCAGGCCTTGATCCAGGTCAGGCGGTGAGGATTGCCAGCGCCGCCAGCGGCGCGGTCTCGGCCCGCAGCACCCGCGGGCCCAGGGTCACCGGTTCGAAACCGGCGGCGAGCGCTTGCGCGGTCTCCTGCGCCGACAGCCCGCCTTCGGGACCCGAGAGCAGCACCACGGGCGTGGCCGCATCGCCCGCCATCACCTGCGCCAGCGCCCGGGCGCCGCCTTCCAGCGAGAGCACCAGGCGGCGCAGCCGCGGCACCGCCACGCCGCCGGCCGGGTGGCTGGCGCCGGACGCCGCCTGCATGTCGGCCTGCATGTCCGCTTCCATAGCGGCGATGGCGGCCAGCCAGCCGCCCAGGCCCTGCGGCATGTCGATCGCCGGCAGGCGGTTGCGGCCGCACTGCTCGCAGGCGGCGGCGGCCACGCCCTGCCAGTGCGCCTGCTTGCGCTCGGCCCGCTCGCCTGACAGACGCAGCACGCTGCGCTCGGTCACCAGCGGCGCGATGCCGGCCACCCCCAGCTCGGTGGCTTTTTCCACCAGCCAGTCCATGCGGTCATTGGCCGGCATGCCCGGCGCGAGCCAGACCGCGCGTGGCGCCTCGCACTCCAGCGCCTCGTGCGATTGCACCTGCACCTGCACCTCGCTGCGGCCCATGCGGGTGATGGCCGCCTGCCACTGGCCGCCGTGGCCGTCGAACAGGGTGACCGTCTCGCCCGGCTGCATGCGCAGCACCTGCACATGGCGCGCCGCGCCCGGGGGCAGCGCGATCAGCGCGCCCTCGGACAGGGGCTCGGGGCAGTGGATGCGGGGCATGGAGGACGGCTGCGCTCGGGGGCCCTCAGCTGCGGCCGAAGCTGAAGGCCTCGGTCAGCTCGGTGCCCTCGACCTGGTCGACCAGCCTGAGGAGCGGCGCCAGCTCGCGGTAGCGACGGGCGGTGGCGCGGATGTAGGCGATGAAGCGCGGCGCATCGGCCAGGTACTTGGGCTTGCCGTCACGCAGGGTGAGGCGGGCGAAGATGCCGGCGACCTTGAGGTGGCGCTGCAGGCCCATCCACTCGACCCCGCGCCAGAACTCGCCGAAGTCGGCGTCCACCGGCAGGCCGGCCTTGCGCGCCGCCTGCCAGTAGCGCACGGTGATGTCCAGCACCATCTCCTCGTCCCAGCTGAGGAAGGCGTCGCGCATCAGGCTGGCGACGTCGTAGGTGATGGGACCGTAGACCGCGTCCTGGAAGTCCAGCACGCCCAAGCGCGGTTCGCCCTCGCGGCCCGGGATCATCAGGTTGCGCGGCATGAAGTCGCGGTGCACGTATACCGAGGGCGCGGCGAGGTTGCGCTGGATGATCAGGCGGAAGGTCGCGTCGAGGGACTCGCGCGTCGACCCCTCGACCGCGACGCCGCGGTGGCGGCCCAGGTACCAGTCGGGGAAGAGCTGCAGCTCGCGCAGCAGCAGGGCCTCGTCATAGGCCGGCAGCACCTCGGCGCGGGAGGCCTGCTGCCAGGTCACCAGGGCGTCGACCGCGCGCAGGTACAGGCCCTGGTTGGCCTCGGGGCGCTCGCGGTCGATGACCTCCATCATGGTCTGGCGGCCCAGGTCGTCCAGCAGCATGAAGCCCTGGGGTTCGTCCCAGGCCAGGATGCGCGGCACCAGGAGGCCGGCGTCCTGCATCAGCCCGGCCACCTTCACGAAGGGACGGCAGTTCTCCTTGTCGGGCGGCGCGTCCATGATGATCAGGCTCTGGCCCGACTCGTCGTCGATGCGCAGGTAGCGGCGGAAGCTCGCGTCGGCCGAGGCCGGCCGCAGGCTCTGCGGCACGAGGCGGTGGGTCTGCCGCTGGCCGGACAGCCAGTGTTCGAAGGCGGCCTGGCGCGCGGAATCGCCCCAGGTCACGGTCTGCACGGTGGGATCGCTCATGGATAATCGATTCTACAAAGCCGCCTGTGCGCTTCCCTGCGCCAGGCGGCTTGTTGCAGCCCCTTGCGGGCCCCGGTTTCCGCACTTTTTCATGCCCACTCGCCTGCCCTTCGCCCTTGTCGCCCGTCCGCTTCGCGGCGCCGCCGGCCTGCGCGGGACCCTGGGCCTCGTGGCGCTGGCTGCGGGCCTGGCCGCGCTGCCGATGGCGGCCTGGTCGCAGGCGCAGGTGCCGACCGAGACGCAAGCGGACAAGGACCTCCCGCTGCGTCTGAACCGCAGCCCCCTGCTGCAGCCGCGCATTCCCGGCGAAGAGCGTGCCCGCCGGCCCGTCTTCATCCAGGGGGCGCGCATCACCGGCCGTACTGAACTCGAGGCGACGATCGAGGGCGACGCGGTGCTGCGGCGCGGGGACACCGTGCTGCGCGCCGACCGCATCCACTACCACCAGCCCACCGACACCGCCCGCGCCACCGGCCAGGTGCGGGTCAACCGGGCGGGCGACGTCTTCGAGGGGCCCGAGCTGGAGCTCGAGGTCGAGGCCTTCCACGGCTTCTTCAATGGGCCCCGGTACCGCCTGCTGAGGAACGATGCGCATGGCGAGGCCGCGCGCATCGACTTCATCGACAACGACCGCACCGCCATCCACCAGGCCAGCTACACCACCTGCCAGCGCGAGGACGAGCGCAGCTGGCGGCCGGCCTGGCAGCTCACCGCGCAGGACATCCGCCTCGACAACGAGGCCGGCGTGGGCGTGGCCACCGGTGCCGTGCTGCGCGTGTTCGGCGTGCCGGTCGTGCCCCTGCCCTACCTGAGCTTTCCGCTGTCGGACCAGCGCAAGTCGGGCTTCCTGCCGCCCACCACCGGGGGCGACAACATCAACGGCACCGTGGTCGCGGTGCCCTACTACTGGAACATCGCGCCCAACCGGGACGCGACCTTCACCACCACGCTGATGGGGCGCCGGGGTGCCGAGCTGGCCACCGACTTCCGCTACCTGGAGCCCGACTTCCGGGGCCGCGCGCGGCTGAACGTGCTGCCCGGCGACCGCCTGCAGGACGGCCGCAACCGCTGGGCCCTGGGCCTGGACCACCAGGACCGGCTGCTGCGCGAGCCCTTCCCGGGCGGGCTGGGCTTCAACCTGAAGGTCAACCGGGTCAGCGACAACGACTACTGGCGCGACTTCAGCCGCAACAGCATCACCCAGGCCCAACGCCTGCTGGGCAGCGAGGCCGCGCTGACCTGGACCCCGTCGGCCTCGCGCTGGTCCTATGCCGCCCGCGCGGTGTCCTGGCAGACGCTGCAAAGCCCGGACACCATCGTCCCGCCCTACGACCGGCTGCCCCAGCTGACGGCGCGCTACGCCGACGACCTCTCCGGCGGCCTGCGCGCGCAGCTCGAGGCCGACTACACCCAGTTCCAGTCGGTCAGCGCACTCACCAACCAGCCCAACGCCCAGCGCACGATGCTGGTGGGCACCTTGTCGCGCACCTGGCGCAGCCCGGCCACCTTTGTGACCCCGCAGCTGCGCCTGCACACCCGGCACTACCAGTTCGACTCGGCCCTGTCCGGCTCCGGCCTGCAGACCGCGGGGGTGAGCGTGCCCACCTTCAGCCTGGACGGCGGCGTCTTCTTCGAGCGCGACACCTCGCTCTTCGGCCGCAACCTGCTGCAGACGCTGGAGCCGCGGGCTTACTATGTCTACACCCCCTACCGGGCGCAGAGCCAGCTGCCCAACTACGACTCGGGCGCGACCGACTTCAACTTCGCCACCATCTTCAGCGACAACGCCTTCGTCGGCGGCGACCGCATCTCCGACAACAACCTGCTGACCCTGGGCGCCACCAGCCGCTTCCTCGACGAGAAGAATGGCGCGCAGCTGGCGCGGGTGGGCGTGGCCCAGCGCCTGCGCTTCACCGATCAGCGCGTGACCCTGGCCGCGACCGACGCGCCGCAGACCGAACAGGTCTCCGACCTGCTGGTGGGTGGCCAGGTCAACTGGACGCCTCAGTGGACCAGCGACCTCACCGCCCAGTACAACCCCAAGCTGCGCCAGTCCGAGCGCGCCACCGTCAACGCCCGCTACGCGCCCACCCGCTTCCGCGCGGTGCAGGCCGCCTACCGCTACCAGCGTGACAACAACGGGCAGGTGGACCTGAGCTGGCAGTGGCCGATCAACGACCTCTGGGGTGACCGCGGCCAGGACACCGCGCCGGGCGCCAACCCGGCCGGCAACCGCTGGTACAGCGTCGGCCGGCTGAACATGAACCTGGTGGAGAAGCGCCTGATCGACTCCGTCCTCGGGGTCGAATACGATGGCTGCTGCTGGGTCGGCCGTGTCGTCGTCGAGCGCCAGCGAGTGGGTACGCTCACCGGCCTCACCCGCGTGCTGTTCCAGGTCGAGATGGTCGGTTTCTCCCGCCTGGGCGACAACGTGCTGGGGACCCTGCGGACCCAGATCCCCCGTTACGAATTCCTCCGCGGCCAGGTCGCCCCGCCCAGCCGCTTCACCCGCTACGATTGACCGGATGCCTGCCCGCTTCTTCCCGATGGCCCGCTGGGCCCCTGCGCTGGCCGCCCTGGCCGCGGCCGGCCTTGTCCTGGCCGCCCAGGCCGCCGAGCCGAAGGTCGCTGCCCCCACCGCCCCCGCCGAGCCGAAGGCGGCCGACTTCATCGTGGCGGTGGTCAATTCCGAACCGATCACCAACAGCGAGGTGCTGGCCCGGCTGCCGCGCCTGCAGCAGCAGCTGGCCCGCCAGGGCGGCAACCCGCCGCCGCGTGAGGCCCTGCTGCGCCAGATCCTGGACCAGCTGATCAGCGAGCGCGCCCAGCTGCAGGTCGCGCGCGAGGCGGGCATCCGTGTCGATGAGGCCGCGGTGGACCAGGCCGAGCAGGACCTCGCCCGGCAGAACGGCATCGACGTGGCCGAACTGCGCCGCCGCGCCGCCGCCGACGGGGTGACGCCCCGGCAGCTGCGGGACGACCTGCGCGGCCAGATCACCCTCTCGCGCGTGCGCGAGCGCGAGGTGGAGGGCCGCATCGCCGTCTCCGAGCGCGAGATCGACGACTTCCTGCGCGAGCAGGCCGCCAACGGCCCGCAGGCGCTGTCGCTGAACCTGGCCCAGGTGCTGGTCAACGTGCCCGAGACGGCTTCGCCGGCCCAGGTCCAGGCCCTGCAGGCCAAGGCCGAGCGGATTCGTCAGCGGGCCCTCGCCGGCGAGGACTTCACCGCGCTGGTGCGCGAGGCCTCCGACGCCCCCGACGCCGCCGCCACCGGCGGCGCCTTCGGCATGCGCCCGGCCGACCGCTACCCCAGCCTCTTCGCCGAGGCCACCCAGTCCCTGCCCGCCGGCGGCGTGAGCGAGGTGCTGCGCTCCGGCGCCGGCTTCCATGTGCTCAAGGTGCTGCAAAAGCAGCAGGACCCGCTCATCACCATCACCCAGCAGCGGGCGCGCCACATCCTGCTGCGCCCCGGCCCCCGCCTGACCGAATCCGCCGCCCGCGAGCGCCTGGCCGAGTACAAGCGCCGCATCGAGGCGGGCCAGGCCGACTTCGCCGTGCTGGCTCGCGACAACTCCCAGGACGGCAGCGCGGCCAACGGCGGCGACCTCGGCTGGGCCAACCCGGGCATGTTCGTGCCCGAGTTCGAGGCGGTGCTGGCTGGCCTGGTGCCGGGCCAGATCGCTCCGCCCTTCACCTCCCGCTTCGGCGTCCACCTGGTGCAGCTGCTGCAGCGCCGGCAGGCCGCCCTCGGTCCCCGCGAGCAGCGCGAGGCCGCCCGCAATGCGGTCCGCGAGCGCAAGCTCGGCGAGGCCACGGCGCGCTGGGTGCAGGACGTGCGCGGCCGCGCCTTCGTGCAGCTGCGCGAGACCCCGCAGTGAGCGCCGGCTTCTCCGCCCGCCCCCGTCCGTGAAGCACGTCGCCCGCAAACGCTTCGGCCAGCATTTCCTGGACGACAGCGCCATCATCGACGCCATCGTCCGCGCCATCGACCCGCGCCCCGGCCAGCCCATGGTCGAGATCGGCCCGGGCCTGGCGGCGCTCACCCAGCCCCTGGTCGAGCGCCTGGGCCGGCTCACCGTGATCGAGCTCGACCGCGACCTGGCGGTCCGTCTGCGGGCCCATCCGCAGCTCGACGTGGTCGAGTCCGACGTGCTCAAGGTCGACTTCGCCGCCTTGCGCGAGCGCCTGGGCGCGCCGCTGCGCATTGTGGGCAATCTGCCCTACAACATCTCTTCGCCCATCCTGTTCCATTTGCTGCCGGTGGCCAGCCTGGTGCAGGACCAGCACTTCATGCTGCAGAAGGAGGTCATCGACCGCATGGTGGCCGCGCCCGCCACCGCCGCCTATGGCCGCCTGTCGGTGATGCTGCAGTGGCGCTATGACATGGAGGACGTGCTCTTCGTTCCGCCCGAGGCCTTCGACCCGCCGCCCAAGGTCGACAGCGCGGTGGTGCGCATGGTGCCCCGTCCCCAGCCCGCCGCGGTGGACCCGGACCGGCTCTCGACCCTGGTGCAGGTGGCCTTCAGCCAGCGCCGCAAGCTGCTGCGGCACACCCTGGGCCGCTGGCTGGAGACCGAGGGCGTGGGCGCCGGCTTTGACCTGCAGCGCCGCGCCGAGGAAGTGCCGGTGCAGGAATACGTGGACCTCGCCCTGGAGTCCCGCCCCGCCAGCGGCTGATTCCTCCGGGCCGATCCCGCGGGGCTCAGGCCTTCGCAGCGCCCAAAGAAAAAGCCCGGCATGCCGGGCTTTTTTCACACAGGGTGGCGGTGCGGATCAGGCCGCGCTCAGCCAGTAGCCTGCGTTGAAGGG
>CAZCTU010000032.1:0-1589 GCA_964501495.1 uncultured Ramlibacter sp. | reverse complement strand
GCAGCGCCGGGCCGAGGAAGTGCCGGTGCAGGAATACGTGGACCTCGCCCTGGAGGCCCGCCCCGCCGGCGCCTGAGCGTGCGGGGCCGATCCCGCCGTGCCCAAAGAAAAAGCCCGGCATGCCGGGCTTTTTTCACACAGGGGTGGCGGTGCGGATCAGGCCGCGCTGAGCCAGTAGCCTGCGTTGAAGGGGCTGCTCATACGCAGCGCCAGGGGGGACACGTCCACCAGCTTGTCGGTGGGCATCTTTTCCCCGTTGTCGGCGACCGCGGCTGCGGGTTCGCCTTGAGCCTCGTTCGCCCGTTCTGCTTGGCCAGCTTGTGCAGAACGGGCTACAGAAAAGAATAGAAACACCTGAATGGCACCTTCCGGTCCGACCAGTAGTCGGCCGTGTCGCGGAAGATGTCCAGCAGCTGCTCGCGCGCTTCCTTGTCGAACTTCACATGGGCCGGGATCTGCTCGAGCACCACCACGAAGCCGGGCTGCGGGCCCGACTTGTGGACCGGGTCGGTCATGCAGTCGTACAGCGCGTCGAAGTTCTTGCCCACGTGGGTGGGCAGGATGAACTGGGCGGCGATCATGTCCAGCACGTCCTGCTTGCTCTGGGCCTGTGCCAGGTTGGCGTACAGGAAGTGGTGGCCCAGCGCGGTCGCGGCATCCTGCAGGTCCTGCACGCGGTAGGCGCGGATCGACTGCACGATATTGCTGCGCACGCCCTTGAGGGGCGTCTCGCTGAGGTTGGGGCGAAGGGAGGGGTCCATCTCCGCGACTTTTTCCGTGTTCAAAAACAGGTCCCGTTTCATCGGGCATCACTCCACGATCGATCAAAAAAGGCCGGCGCGCCCGGGGTTCCGTCGCCGCAAAGCGACCGCCGGGACGGTTCGCTTCAAGGGGGTCGGTGCCCGGCAGGAGCCAGGGCGCTCGGCGGCAAGTCGCTAGTTAGCGCAAACTTGATGCCCCCGGCGGGTGGCCGGGTCGAACCTTGGGAGACGGGACTGGGGGGAGCGCCGCAGACCGGGGTTAACCCGGGCGCGTCAGGGCGAGAGTGTGACTGATACCTTGCTGAAAGGCAAGCCTCTGCCCAAAAAATGGGCAGGGGGCAAGGCCTTTCAGGGGCCGCTTGACAGCCCTTTAAGTTAGTGCTTGCTGTCGATGCAAGCGTCTTTTTGGCTCAGCGGGTGGCGTTGGCGTCGGCCACTGTGAGGGCCGTCATGTTGACGATGCGTCGAACGGTCGCGCTGGCAGTGAGGATATGCACCGGCTTGGAAGACCCCAGCAGGACCGGGCCGATGGCGATGTTGCCGCCCGCCGCCGTCTTGAGCAGGTTGTAGGCGATGTTGGCCGCATCGATGTTGGGCAGCACCAGGAGGTTGGCGTCGCCCTGCAGGCTGCTGCGGGGCATCTGCTGCTGGCGGGCCGCGCCGTCCAGGGCGACGTCGCCGTGCATCTCGCCGTCCACCTCCAGCCAGGGCGCATTGCGCTGCAGCAATTCCAGCACCTGGCGCATCTTGACCGCGCTGGGCTGGTTGCTGGTGCCGAAATTGGAGTGCGACAGCAGCGCCGCCTTGGGCTTGATGCCGAAGCGCAGC
>CAZCTU010000031.1:4552-10627 GCA_964501495.1 uncultured Ramlibacter sp. | reverse complement strand
ATCGGCTTCATGCAGGGCATCATCGGCAAGTTCTTCCACGAATTCGGCATCACCATCGTGGCCGCGGTGCTGATCTCGATGTTCGTGAGCTTCACCCTGGACCCGATGCTCTCCTCGATCTGGCATGACCCCGAGATCGACAAGCACGGCAAGCCCCTCGAGGCGCCCCGGACCTTCTACGACCGGACGATCGGCCGGGTCACCCACGCCTTCGACCGCGGCTCCGAGCGGCTGGCGGACCTGTACCAGTCCATCCTGCGCTGGGCCCTGGGCCACAAGCGCACCACGGTGCTGGGCTCGATCGGCATCTTCCTGGCCAGCGTGTTCATGCTGCCCCTCCTGGGCACCGAGTTCGTGCCCAAGGCCGACTTCTCGGAGCTGACCATCGCCTACAACACCCCGGTGGGCTCGGCGCTGGAGCTGACCGAGGCCAAGGCCCGCCAGGTCGACGCCATCGCCCGCGAGCTGCCCGAGACCCGCTACACGGTGACCACCATCAACACCGGCAACGCGCAGGGCAAGATCTACGCCTCGACCTATGTGCGCCTGTACGACCGCAAGGACCGCACCCGCAGCGTGGACCAGCTGTCCGCCCTGCTGCGCGAGCGCCTGCGCCAGGTGCCGGGCATCACCGTCACCCACGCCGGCGCCGCCGAGGCGGTGGGCGGCAGCAACAAGCAGATCGAGCTGTCCCTGCTGGGGCCGGACCAGGGCGAGCTCGAGCGCCTGGCGCGACTGGCCAAGCAGCGCCTGGCCGGCGTGCCCGGCCTGGTGGACCTGGACTCGAGCGTGAAGGACCCCAAGCCGGTGATCCAGGTCGACCTGCGCCGCGAGGCCGCCAGCGACCTGGGCCTGTCGGTAGGCCAGGTGGCCGCGTCGCTGCGCACCCTGGTGGCCGGCCAGGCGGTGGGCAACTGGCGCGCGCCCGACGACCAGACCTATGACGTGAACGTGCGCCTGGCGCCCGAGGCCCGCAACGCGCCCCAGGACCTGGCCCGCCTGCCCTTCACCCTGGGCACCCAGGCCGACGGCAGCCCCCGGGTGGTGCGCCTGGAGCAGGTGGCCCAGGTGCGCGAGGGCACCGGACCGTCGCAGGTGAACCGCCGGGACCTCACCCGCGAAGTGGCGATCAACGCCAACGCCTACGGCCGCACCGGCGGCGAAGTCTCGAAGGACATCCAGGCCGAGATGAACCGCCTCTCCTTGCCCCCGGGCTACCGCTGGCAGTTCGGCGGCAACACCAAGAGCATGGGCGAGTCCTTCGGCTATGCGGTGTCGGCCCTGGCCCTGGCGGTGATCTTCATCTACATGATCCTGGCCAGCCAGTTCAAGAGCTTCCTGCAGCCGCTGGCGCTCATGACCTCGCTGCCGCTGACCCTGATCGGGGTGGTGCTGGCGCTGATGATGTTCCGCTCGGCGATGTCCATGTTCTCGGTGATCGGCGTGGTCATGCTGATGGGCCTGGTCACCAAGAACGCCATCCTGCTGGTCGACTTCGCCATCCGCGCCCGCGAGGAGGGCCTGGAGCGCACCGAGGCCCTGCTGCTGGCGGCCAAGGTGCGGCTGCGCCCCATCCTCATGACCACCCTGGCCATGATCTTCGGCATGGTGCCCCTGGCCTTCGCCCTGTCCGAGGGCTCGGAGCAGCGCGCGCCCATGGGCCAGGCGGTGATCGGCGGGGTGATCACCTCCTCGCTCCTGACCCTGGTGGTGGTGCCGGTGGCCTACTGCTACATGGACGACCTCGCCCGCTGGGCCCGCCGGCTGATGGGCAAGGCCCCTGCGGAACCTAAAATGACCGCTTCGGCCGCCGGGGACTGACCCCGCCGTCCCCACCCAAGACCCGAACTCCCAGAGGAATGTGATGACCCTGCCCGCATCCATCGAAAAAGCCCGCTTCAACATGATCGAACAGCAGATCCGCCCCTGGGACGTGCTCGATCCCCAGGTGCTGGAGCTCTTGTCCGTGCTGCACCGTGAGGACTTCGTCCCTGAGGCGCACAAGGCCCTGGCCTTCGTCGACATGGAGATTCCGCTGGTCGAGGGGGCCGAGGAAGCCCGCCAGAGCGGCCGCTGCATGCTGGCACCGCGCGTCGAGGCCCGCATGCTGCAGGACGTGGCGCCGCAGCCGCACGAGAAGGTGCTGGAGATCGGCGCCGGCTCCGGCTACATGGCCGCCCTGCTCGGCGCCCGCGCCGGCAGCGTGATCTCGCTCGAGCTCGACCCGCAGCTGGCCGCCCAGGCCCGCGCCAACCTGCAGGCAGCCGGCGTGAAGAACGTCGAGGTCCGCCAGGCCGACGGCGCCAAGGGCCTGGACAAGGAAGGCCCCTTCGACGTGATCGTGCTCAGTGGCTCGGTGGCCGAGATTCCCGAGGTGCTGAAGGACCAGCTGAAAGTCGGCGGCCGCCTGATGGCGATCGTCGGTGACGAGCCGGTGATGCGCGCCACCCTGGTGACCCGCACCGCCGTCGCCACCTGGACCGAGGTGCAGCGCTGGGACACCGTGGCCCCGCGCCTGGCCCACTTCCCCCAACCGGCCCGATTCAAGTTCTGAGGCCCGCGGGCGCAAGCCCGCCCGCGCCGAGCCCACCCCAAACGACACCAGCCCTCCAAGGACGGACCATGAATTCCAAGTCGCCCCAGCTGCGAACCGCCCAGCGCCTGCTGCCCGTGGCCCTCGCCGCCGCACTCGCCGCCATGTTCGCCGCGCCGGCCCAGGCCCAGAGCCTCACGGCGCTGTATGACGCGGCCCGCGCGCAGGACGCGGCCTGGAAGTCGGCCAATGCCAACTTCGAGGCGGTGAAGGCCCGTGCCGAGCAGGCCCGCGCGGGCCTGCTGCCCACGGTGTCCGCAAGCGCCGGCGCAACGACATCGCAGTTCGACAGCGTGGCCAAGCCGGCAACCTCCTCGTACGGGCGCAACTTCGACGCCACCAACGGCGCGCTCTCGGTGAGCCAGCCCGTCTTCCGCCCGGCGAACTGGTACACCTACGACCAGGGACAGAAGCAGGTCGAGGCGGCGCAGGCCGCGCTCAAGGCTGCGGGGCAGGACCTGATCCTGCGCGTGAGCCAGGCCTACTTCGACGTGCTGTCCTCGCAGGACACGCTGACCTTCGTGCGCGCCCAGAAGACCGCGGTGAGCGAGCAGCTCGCCTCGGCCCGCCGCAATTTCGAGGTGGGCACCGCCACCATCACTGACACCCGCGAGGCCCAGGCCCGCTTCGACCTGGTCTCCGCCCAGGAGCTGGCCGCCGAGAACGACCTGCGGGTGAAGAAACTGGCCCTGGACACGGTGACCGGCGTGAAGGACGCCAAGCCGCTGCCGCTTGCGCTGCCGGCGGCGATGCCGATGCCGCAGCCGGCCGACCCCGAGGTCTGGGTACGCCAGGCCGAGGACGCCAGCCCCTCGATCGCGCAGCTGCGCAAGGCGCTCGAAGTCGCGAAGCTGGAGACCCAGAAGGCCTCCACCGGCCACCTGCCGACCGTGGACCTCTCCGCCTCGCGAAGCCTGAGCCGCAGCTACGGCGGCTCGGCCTCCTCCAGCACTTCCAGCACGTCTTACAACAGCCAGCTGGGCGTGAGCGTGAGCATTCCGCTCTTCGCCGGCTTCTCTGTGCAGAACAAGGTCCGCGAGACCCTGTCCCTCGAGGACAAGGCCCAGGCCGACCTGGAAAAGGCCCGCCGCGACACCGCACAGGGCGTGCGCGCGGCCTACTTCGGCGTGGTCTCCGGCGGCAGCCAGGTCAAGGCGCTGGAAGCGGCCGAGGCCTCCAGCCAGAGCGCGCTGGACGCCAACCGCCTGGGCTACCAGGTGGGCGTGCGCATCAACATCGACGTGCTGAACTCGCAAAGCCAGCTTTTTCAGACCAAGCGTGACCTGTCCGTGGCCCGCTACAACCTCCTGATGGGGAACCTGAAGCTGCGCCAGGCCGCCGGCACCCTGGCGGCCGAGGACCTGGGGCAGATCAACGCGCTGCTGGCGAAGCAGCCTTGAGGGTTCAGGTTGCTCCCTGAAAAGGCCGGCGAAGAAGCCGGCCTTTTTTTTCGGGGTGATGTTTGGTTTGGCGGTCTTGGGCCTTTGGCTTCTTGCCTGCAACGCGCCGGTCAGGCGGCAGGGGCCCGGCGGCTTCGATGCGGGGGCCCTTCGGGCTCCCTTCGGTGCTCGGTCGCCAGGGGCACGCGAGGCAAACTCGCCCCTGCGGGGCTCAAACATGCCTCGCTCTCCGGCCCCCGCCGACCTGCGCGCCTCAGCCCCGCATAGGCGCCGCCGAACCCCTGCCACCCGCCCAGCGCGTCTCTCTTGCGAGTGACTTCATCCGGCTTGCAAGGCGGCGATCGCGTCGGCTGTTCGCTGTGCGGCGCCCCGGTGGGCCTGCGCGAATTGCAGGCCGGCTTGGGCCATCACCTCTCGGCGCGCTGCCTCCGCGAACAGGGTGCGCGCTGCCTCCAGCGCCTGCGGCAGGCCCTCGAGACGCATCGCGGCACCGGCCGCCTGCGCGAGCTCGGCCGCCTCGGCGAAGTTGAAGGTGTGCGGGCCCATGAGGACCGGGCAACCGCAGGCGCAGGCTTCGATGAGGTTCTGCCCGCCCAGGGGCGCGAAGCTGCCCCCGAGCAGGGCAGCGTCGGCCAGGCCGTAGTAGAGGGCCATCTCGCCCAGGGAGTCGCCGAGCCAGACGTCGGCGGCGCGGGCCTCATCGTCAGGGCCGGTGTCGCCCCAGACGCTGCGGCGCGAGACGGTGAGGCCGGCGGCCTGCAGCATCGCGACCACTTCGTCGAAGCGTTGCGGGTGGCGCGGCACGATCAGCAGGCGGGGCTGCGGGTGGCCTGAGACAGCTTGGAACCCCGGCGCGACGCCGGCGCCCTGTGCCGACTGTCCGCCCTGTCCGCCCTGTCCGCCCTGTCCGCCCTGTGCGGGCTGTGCGGGCTGTGCGGGCTGTGCGGGCTGTGCGGGCTGTGCGGGCTGTGCCCCCAGGGACTGCAGCAGCATCGCCTCCTCGCCCTCGCGCGAGCTGGCGAACATGAGAACCGGGCGGGCGTCCTTCCAGCTCCGGCCCCGGGCCAGCAAGGCGGCGTCGGGGGTGGCGTCGAACTTGAGGTTGCCGAAGACGCCGTCAACCTTCGCGCCGGCGGCACGCAGGCGACGAGCGTCGTCCTCGGTCTGCGCCCACACCGCGGCCAGCGCGCCATAGGCGGGCCGCGAGAGCCAGGACAGGCGCTGCGCGCCGCGCAGCGATTTGTCCGACAGGCGGGCATTGGCCAGCGCCAGCGGCAAGCCCCGGCGCGCGCAAGCGGCGACGAGGTTGGGCCAGACCTCGGTTTCCATCAGCACGCCGGCACGCGGGCGGAAGTGGTTCAGGAAGGCCTCGACCGCCTGCGGCGTGTCCCAGGGCAGCCAGGCCTGCGCATCGCCCTCGCGCAGCAGGCGCGCGCCCTCGGCGCGGCCGGTGGCGGTGCCGTGTGTGAGCAGCACCCGCAGCCCCGGCTCGCGTGCGCGCAGGGCCTGGAGCAAGGTGGCGGCGGCGCGGGTTTCGCCCAGCGACACCGCATGAATCCAGAGGGCGCCGTGGCCGCAGGCGGGCGTGGTGTTGTCATAGCGCCCGAAGCGCTCGCCCACCGCCTCGAGGTAGCCGGGCTCGGCCTCGCCGCGCCGGCGCAGCTTGCGCACCAGCAAGGGCTGGGCGGCGCGCAGCGCGAGCGAGTACAGGGACATCCACAGGCCGCCGGCGGCCTGGCGCAGAGCGCCCGGGGTGGTGCTGTCCATGGCCGAATCACGCGTCACGGTCACAGGGCGACACCTTTGGCGCTGACGCGGTCCCATGCGATCAGCACCGCATCCAGCGCGGGATGCGGCTTGGCGAACACGCTCACCTGCCGCGTGCGGTTCACCGGGCCGGTGCGCCAGGCGGTGTCGTGGTTGTAGATCTGCACGTGGGGCAGGTCCAGCGCGGTGGCGATGTGCGAGAGGCCGCTGTCGACGCCGATCACGCCGGCGCAGGCGGACAGGCGGTCGGCGAGTTCACCCAGGGGCAGCCGGGGCCAGAGGCGGGCCTGCGGGCCCAGGGCCTGCGCGAGGCGC
>CAZCTU010000031.1:0-4452 GCA_964501495.1 uncultured Ramlibacter sp. | reverse complement strand
CAGGGGCAGCCGGGGCCAGAGGCGGGCCTGCGGGCCCAGGGCCTGCGCGAGGCGCTCGGCACGGACACGCTCCTCCTCGCTGCCATGCGGCAGGCCGATGACGAGGCCGCGAGCGATCAGCGCGCGTCCGAGTTCGATCCATCGTGCTTCCGGCCAGAGCTTGTCGGCGCGCGAGGTGCCGTGGACGAAGGCCACTTCACCCGAGACCGCGTCACCCGGCGTAAGCGTCGCCACCGTGGCCATGGAGCCAGTGGACCTGGCGAGGCCGGCGGCGCCATCGCCCTCCGCTGCGTTCGCGGCATTGGCCGAGGCCCGCAGCCCGAAGCGCTCCTCGCCCTGCGGCGCGTAGTCAAGCGCATGCGCGCACAGCACCCGCGCCCGGTCGACCGCGTGGATGCGCGGCGGGATGTAGACCGCCTGCTGCGCCACCCAACGGGTGGGCGCCTCGTAGCCGGAGCCGGCGGTGCGGTTGCCCAGGGCCACCTTGCGGCCGCCGGGCGCGAGGCGCGCGAGCCAGGCGACCAGGGCGGACTTGGTCAGGCCCTGCAGGTCGATGACGCGGTCATAGGCCTCGGACTGCAGCTCGGCGCGGAAGGCGGCAAAGGCCGCGCGGGTTTCGGGCGCGAAGGGCGCGCGCCGCCAGCGGCGCTGGTCACAGGCGATGACCTTCGTCACGCCCTCGCAGCGGCGCACCAGGTCGGCGAAGGCGGGCTCGACGACCCAGTCGATGCGCGCCTCGGGCAGGGCCCGCCGAATGTCCTGCACCGCGGGCATGGCGTGCACCACATCACCCAGGGAGGAGAGCTTGACGAGAAGAACCTTCAATCCGGCTCCGGTACTGCTTGGCCTCGAGACGCTCAATGCGCCGCGGCGCCGACTTCGGCGCCGGGCTTGACCTCGCGCAGGAGCGCGAGCATGTCGGCTTCGATGCGATGCAGGGCCTCGGGGGTCTGCCCCTCGAAGCGCAGCACCAGCACCGGCGTGGTGTTGGAGGCACGGATCAGGCCGAAGCCGTCCGGCCAGTCGATGCGCAGGCCGTCGATGGTGCACACCTGCGCCGGCGCGCCGAACTGCGGCCGCGACGCAGCGCGCGTGATCAGCTGGTCGACGAGGCCATGCGGCTCGCCCTCGGCGCAGGCGACGTTGAGCTCCGGCGTCGAGTGGCTGGTGGGCAGGGCCTCGAGCGCGGCGCCGGGGTCGGCCTCGCGCGAGACGATCTCCAGCAGGCGCGCGCCGGCATAGGTGCCGTCGTCGAAGCCGTACCAGCGCTCCTTGAAGAAGATGTGGCCGCTCATCTCGCCGCCCAGAGGCGAGTCGATCTCCTTCATGCGCGCCTTGATCAGGGAGTGGCCGGTGCGGAACATCTCGGGCTGGCCGCCGTCGGCGGTGATGGCGGGCGCGAGGCGCTGGCTGCACTTGACGTCGAAGACGATGGGCGCGCCGGGCACGCGCGAGAGCACGTCGCGGGCGAACAGCATCATCTGCCGGTCGGGGTAGATGTTCTGACCCGAGGGGGTGACGATGCCGAGGCGGTCGCCGTCGCCGTCGAAGGCCAGGCCCAGGTCGGCGCCGGTGCGGGCCAGGGTCTCAATCAGGTCGCGCAGGTTCTCGGGCTTGCTCGGGTCGGGGTGGTGGTTGGGAAAGTTGCCGTCCACCTCGGAAAACAGCTCGATCACCTCGCAGCCCAGGGCGCGGAAGATGGCAGGGGCCGAGGCGCCCGCGATGCCGTTGCCGCAGTCGACCACCAGTTTCAGCGGGCGGGCCAACTTCACGTCGGAGACGATGCGCGCTCGGTACGCATCACCGATATCGGTCTGCCGCAGCGTGCCGGACCGGGCCGCATCGGGCACGCCGGACTCCATCGCCCGACGCAGGGCCTGGATCTCGTCACCGTAAATGGCGCGGCCGGCCATCACCATCTTGAAGCCGTTGTAGTCGCGCGGGTTGTGGCTGCCGGTGACCTGGATGCCGCTGGTGCACAGGGTGCTGGCAGCGAAATAGAGCATGGGGGTGGTGACCATGCCGACGTCGACGACGTCGACGCCCGCGGCGAGCAGGCCGCGCACCAGGGCCTGCGAGAGCGCAGGGCCGGAGAGCCGGCCGTCGCGGCCCACCGCCACGGTGCCCTCGCCGGCCGCGCGGGCGGCGGCGCCGAAGGCGCGGCCCAGCGCCTCGGCCACGCGCTCGTCCAGCGTGGACGGGACGACGCCACGGATGTCGTAGGCCTTGAAGATCGTCGGCGAGAAGGTGGTCATGGTCTCGGAGGTACGAGCGGTGCGAGAAGTCGGAAGCGCCTTCGCGAGGCCTGGCCCCGCGGCAACAGGGCATTGTCGCCCAGATGGCGCCCCACCCGGCGCACCGGCGGACCGGCGCGTATCATGGACTCATGCGTCACGTCGCCCTGACCACCCTGCTCATGCGCCGCCGACAGACCGGCATCCCGGAGAGCGCCGCGCGGCTGGCCGTCAGCACGGCGGCCCCGCATGCCGGGGCCAGCACCTCGGTCGCGCTATGGGCCACGCCCCTGCAGCGCCACGTGTTCGCCACCCCGATCGGGCCGGTCCTCCTGGCGGCCAGCGACGCCGGCCTGGCTGGCCTGTGGTTCGAGGGCCAGAAGCACGACCCGGCGGCCGCCTGGCGCGGCCTGGGCCACCAGGCGCCGCGCCCGTCGCACCCGGTGCTGCAGGCCGCCGAGGACCAGCTGCAGGCGTACTTCGAGGGCCGGCTCGACCGCTTCGACCTGCCCCTGGACCTGAGCCACGGCACGCCTTTCCAGCGCCAGGTCTGGCAGGCGCTCACCGGCATCGCCCGCGGCCAGACCACCACCTATTCCGAACTCGCCGCCCGCATCGGCGCGCCCCAGGCCGCCCGCGCGGTCGGCGCCGCGGTGGGCCGCAACCCGATCAGCGTCATCGTCCCCTGCCACCGGGTGCTGGGCGCCCATGGCGCCCTCACCGGCTATGCCGGTGGCCTCGAGCGCAAACGCGCCCTGCTGCGGCTCGAGGGCCTGCCCGCCTGAGGCCGAAGCACCCGCACTCCACCGCCTGAAGCCGGCCCCGGCGCCCACCGCGGCCCCTGCGCCGGTCTCCCCAGAAGAAGTTTCGCCTCATGCCCCTGCGCCCCCTGTTCGACTACATGCTGCTGGCCTCGCTCTGGGGCGCGGCCTTCATGTTCATGCAGCTGGCCGTGGGCGACTTCGGCGCCCTGCCCACCGCCGCGGTGCGCCTGGGCCTGGCCGCCCTGTGCCTGATGCCGCTGGCGCTGCTGCGCGGGCAGTGGCTGCAGATGCGACGGCACGCGTGGCAGCTGGTGGTGGTGGGCCTGCTCAGTTCCGGCGTGCCGGCGGTGCTTTACAGCTTCGCCTTGCAGTACCTGCCCTCGGGCGTGTCCGCCATCATCAACGCCACCACGCCCATGTTCGGCGGCCTGGTGGCCTGGGTCTGGCTCAAGGACCGGCCCGATGCCTCGCGCATGCTGGGCTTGGCCGTGGGCTTCGCGGGGGTGGCCCTGCTGGCCAGCGCCAGGGCCTCGGGCCCGGTCGAGGCCAGCGCCTGGGTGCAGGCCGGCGCGGTGCTGGCCTGCCTGCTGGCGTGCCTGTGCTATGGCATCGCCGCCTCCTTCAGCAAGGTCTTCCTGTCCGAGGTGCCGCCCCTGGCCACGGCTGCGGGCAGCCAGTTCGGCGCGGCCCTGGTACTGGCCGGCCCCGCCCTCACCCAGCTGCCGGCGCAGATGCCCTCCGCCAAGGCCTGGGGCGCGGCGGTGGCGGTGGGCGTGCTGTGCACCGCCGTCGCCTATGTGCTGTATTTCCGCATCATCCAGTCGCTGGGGCCGTCACGCGCGATCACCGTGCCCTATGTGATCCCGGTCTTCGCCGTCTTCTACGGCAGCGTGTTCCTGGGCGAATCGCTCACCCTGCGCACGCTGCTGTGCGGCCTGGTGATCGCGGTGGGCACGGCGCTGGCGACCGGGCTGCTGCGGCTGCCGCTGCGGCGGTCAGCGCCGCGCGCCTCGTAAGCACCCCGGCCCGAACGGGCGACTGCCCCACTGGCCCGTCCGGGCCAGGACCTCGCGCCTTTCTCCGACGGCCCCCGCCAAGGCGCCGTCCGAACAATCCGCTCCCTGCCCGCCACGGGCGTCACGACCTCCAGGGACGGAGCCATGAAGAACTGCCTCGCCACCCTCCTCGGCGGCCTGCTGTGCCAGGCCGTGTCGGCGCAATGCGTCCCGGCCGACGCCGCGGCCACCAGCCGGATCGACGGCTGGCTGGGCGCCGCGGCCGACCCCGGCACCGGCCTGTGGCTGGCGACGCTGGCGCTGATGGCAGGCATCGCCTGGCGGCGCCAGGACCATTGAACGCGCGCCGGCCAGGACCTCCCTCGACCTCCCGCGGATTCCACTCATGTCGACGCTGTCCGCACGGGCCGGCCAGGCCCTGCGCTGGGGAACGCTGAC
>CAZCTU010000030.1:0-10891 GCA_964501495.1 uncultured Ramlibacter sp. | reverse complement strand
TGGTGCAAGTCCTCTCTCGCAACCACTACTTGGGCGCCATTTCTATGGACCTGGTGGGCCCAAAGACCCAGGACAGTTTCTTTGTTCATGAAATTCGCGAAGAGCGCAGCGAACTTTTAAAACCCAACCCATTCATCGCCTTCCTCGACAACCACAAGGTCGAGCTGGCCTGGTTCGAGCACCTGAGCGACGCGGGCTTTGCCGAATTCCCACCGCTCTCGAGCGCGGCCCGCGCCCACCTGCCGCTCCTGGCCCGCAGCGGCCTGCGCACCTGGGGCCAGCTGCGCGGCCTGCCGCGCGCGCCGGTGGCGCGCCGCTTCGGCCGCGAGCTGCTGCTCGCCCTCGACCAGGCCTGGGGCCTGGCGCCCGAGGTCTACGAGTGGCAGGTCGCGCCCGATGTCTTCGACCAGTCGCTGGAGCTGCCGGCCATCGCGGGCAGCGCGCCCGAGCTCCTGGCTGCGGCCTGGCGCCTGCTGGGGCAGCTGCAGCTGTGGCTGCGCGCGCGCCAGCGGGGCGTGCTGGCCTTCGGCCTCGAGTGGCGGCTGGACCTGCGCCGTCTCGACGGCGTGGAGCTGCCGCCGACGGGCGAGCTGGTGGTGCGCACCGCCGAGCCGGTGCAGGCCATGGACCACCTGGGCCGGCCGCTGCGCGAGCAGCTGGCACGCACCACGCTCGCGGCGCCCGCGCGCAGCCTGCGCCTGTACAGCCTGGAGACCTGCCCCTGGGGCGGCGCCGCCCGCACCCTGCTGCCCGAGGAGGTGCGCGAGGGCGAGCGCCTGCACCAGCTGGTCGAGCGGCTCTCGGCGCGCCTGGGCCCCGGGCGGGTGCTGCGCCCGCGCCTGCAGGCCGACTGGCGGCCCGAGGCGATGCAGCGGTGGGAGCTGGGGCAGGGCGCTTCCCGCGCGCCGGCAGCTCCCCCTGTCCCCGGCGCGCTCAGCCCGCCCTGGCTGGTCGAGCCGCCGCTGCCGCTCTCGGTGCAGGACGAACGTCCCTGCTACCTCGGGCCCCTGGAGCTGCTCACGCGCAGGGAGCGGGTCGAGACCGGCTGGTGGGAGCCCGGCGGCGCGGTGGTGCGTGACTACTGCATCGCCCGCAGCGCGCGCGCCGGCCTGCTGTGGGTGTTCTGCGAGCACACCATGCCCGCGGGGAGCCGGCCGCCGCGGTGGTACCTGCAGGGGCTGTATGCCTGAACCGCCCGCGCGGCCCCGCATGCCGCCGATCGCGCCGGAGGACGACGACCCGCCGCCACTGAGGGACGCGCCGGGCCGGGGCGTTTCGGCGGGTGCGTCAAAGGGTGGGCGTGCACGTGCGGACGCGCGTGATGCGGCGCTCGGGGCCGACGGCGCCCTGGCCGGCGATCTTCCCGCCTACGCCGAGCTGCACTGCCTCTCCAACTTCAGTTTCCAGCGCGGCGCCTCGCATCCGGGTGAGCTGGTGCGCCGCGCCTGGAACCTGGGCTATGAGGCGCTGGCCATCACCGACGAGTGCTCGGTAGCCGGCGTGGTGCAGGCCCATGTGGCGCTCAAGGAGCACCGGGCCCGCGCCCGCGCGCTCGAAGAGGCCGACGGCCTGCCGCGCCTGCGGCCCTTTCGCCTGCTGCATGGCGCCGAGTTCGCGCTGCCTGGCGGGCGCGTCGTGGCCCTGGCCCGGAACGTCTTCGGCTGGGGCGACCTGTGCGAGTTCATCACCGCGGCGCGGCGCGCCGCGCCCAAGGGCGAGTACCGACTGGGGTGGGAGGCGGCGTGGTCGCTCCTGGCGGGTTGCGAATGCCTGTGGGTGCCCGATCGCCAGTCGCCCGACGCCTTCGACGAGGCGCGCCTGCGGGAGGACGCGCTGCGCGCCCGCGAGCACCTGGGCCCGGGCCTGTGGCTCGCGGTCGAACTGGCGGGGGAGGCGGGTGACGACCTGTGGCTGGCGCAGATGCTGTCGCTGGCCGAGGTCACGGGCCTGCGTCCGGTCGCCGCCGGCGGCGTGCTGATGCACCGGCGTTCGCGCAAGCCGCTGCAGGACGTGCTCACCGCGGTGCGCGAGGGCCGGCCGGTGGCCGACTGCGGCTTCGCGCTGCAGCCCAACGCGCAGCGGCACCTGCGCTATCGGGCGCAGCTGGCGCGCCTGTATCCGCGCGCGCTGCTCGAGGCCACGTGCGAGGTGGCCGTGCGCTGCCGCTTCGAGCTCGACGCGATTCAGTACAACTACCCGCTGGAGTCGGTGCCGCCGGGGCGCAGCCCGATCAGCCAGCTCACGCGGCTCACGCTGCGCGGCGCGCGCCGCCGCTACCCGAAGGGCCTGGCGCCCGCGCACCGGGTGCAAGTGGCCAAGGAGCTTCGCCTGATCCAGGCCAAGCGCTACGAGATGTTCTTCCTCACCGTGGAGGACATCGTCCGCTTCGCCCGCGGCCAGGGCATCCTGTGCCAGGGGCGCGGGTCCTCGGCCAACTCCCTCGTCTGCTACTGCCTGCACATCACCGAGGTCTCGCCCGAGCGCTCCAACCTGCTGTTCGAGCGTTTCATCAGCATGGAGCGGCACGAGGCGCCGGACATCGACGTCGACTTCGAGCACCAGCGCCGCGAGGAGGTGATCCAGTACATCTACCGCAAGTACGGCCGCGAGCGCGCCGCCATCGCGGCGGTGGTGGTGCGCTACCGCCCGCGCATGGCGCTGCGCGACGCCGGCATGGCGCTGGGGGTGGACCCGCGCCTGGTCGACGCCTTCGCGAAGGACCAGCAATGGTTCGACGCCGACATCGACGCGACGCGGCTGGCGCAGATCCAGGCGGCGGTCTTGCAGGGTAGGAGCGACCCTTCTGCGCAGGGTGATGAAAGTCAATCCGATGACGGTGATGAAAACGATGCGCCCGTGGCCTCAGGCAGCGAGGGCCCAGCCACGCCCCACCGCCTGGCCTTGTGGCTGTCGATGGCCCGCACGCTGTGCGGCTTCCCGCGCCACCTGAGCCAGCACGTGGGCGGCTTCGTGCTCACGCAGGACCGCCTCACCCGCCTGGTGCCGGTGGAGAACGCCGCCATGCCCGATCGCTCCATCATCCAGTGGGAGAAGGACGACCTGGAGGCGATGGGCCTGCTCAAGGTCGACGTGCTGGCCCTGGGCATGCTCAGCGCCCTGCGCCGCTGCCTGCAGCGGGTGAACGAATGGCGCGGCCTCACCCTGCGCCTGCAGGACATTCCCGAGGAAGACCCGCAGGTCTACGACATGCTCTGTCGCGCCGACACGGTGGGCCTGTTCCAGGTCGAGAGCCGGGCCCAGCGGGCCATGCTGCCGCGGCTGCGCCCGCGCACCTATTACGACCTGGTGGTGCAGGTGGCCATCGTGCGGCCGGGGCCGATCCAGGGCGGCATGGTGCATCCCTACCTGCAGGCGCGCCAGCGGCGGCGCGAAGGGCAGCCCATCGCCTACATCAAGGACGAACTGGCCGTGCCCCTGGGGCGCACGCTGGGCGTGCCCATCTTCCAGGAGCAGGTGATGCAGCTGGCCATGGTGGCCGCCGGCTTCACCGCCGGCCAGGCCGACGCCCTGCGCCGCTCCATGGCGGCCTGGTCCCGCAAGGGCGGGGTGCACAAGTTCCGCCAGCCGCTGGTGGACGGCATGGTGCGCAGGGGCTACCCGCAGGACTTCGCCGAGGGCATCTTCCGGCAGATCGAGGGCTTCGGCGAGTACGGCTTCCCCGAGAGCCATGCCGCCAGCTTCGCGCTGCTGGTGTACTTCAGCAGCTGGTTCAAGTGCCACGAGCCGGCCTGCTTCCTGGCCGCCATGCTCGACGCCCAGCCTCTGGGCTTCTACACCCCCTGGCAGCTGGTGCAGGACGCGCAGCAGCACGGGGTGGATGTGCGGCCGGTGGATGTGACTGCGAGCGGGTGGGATTGCACCCTGGAGCCGGTGTCGGGGAGTGGTGAGAGGGAGGCGGGGGAGGACACTGCATCGGCATCGGCATCGACCGGAGTCGCCTCGCGCGCAGGCGGGGCGCAGCCCGCGGTGCGCCTGGGCCTGCGCCTGGTGGCAGGCCTTTCGGAAGACGCGGCTTGCCGTGTGGTGGACGCCCGTGCCCAGGCGCCCTTTGTCGATGTGGAGGACCTCGCTCTGCGCGCCGCCCTCGACCGCTCCGACATGGGCCTACTGGCATCAGCCGACGCGCTGTCCACCCTGGCCGGCCATCGCCGCCAGCAGGTCTGGGCCGCCACGGTGAACCGCCGTCCGCGCGGGTTGCTGCAGGAAGCGCCGGTGCATGAAGACTTGCTCCGATTGCCGGCGGCGGACGAGGGCGAGGACATCGTCTTCGACCACGCCGCCCTGCGCTTGAGCCTGCGTCGCCACCCCCTGGCCCTGCTGCGCGATCGGCTGGACGCCCTGGGCTGGCGCAGCGCCGCGACCTTGCAGTCCCTGCCCGACGGCCGCCTGGCGCGCGCCTGTGGCCTGATCACCCTGCGCCAGCGTCCCGGCACCGCCAAGGGCGTGATGTTCGTGTCACTGGAGGACGAGACCGGCTGCGTCAACGTCGTCGTCTGGCCGGCGCTGGTGGAGGCGCAGCGCGACGTCTGGCTGCGCGCGCGCCTGCTGGCGGTGCAGGGGACCTGGCAACGCGACGAGGCCAGCGGTGGCCGGGTGCGGCACCTCATCGCGCGGAAGGCGGAGGACCTCTCTCATCTGCTGGAAAAGAGGGTGGATCTCGGGCAGAGCCGGGACTTTCATTAGCGCGCATCTCCCGGCGCTTCGTGGTGAGTACGAAAAGGTCAGGCTATATAGTTGAGCAATTCAGGGGCGCTTACTGGCCATCGCGCCTCACGCGTCATGCCGACTGGTCGCCCTTGAGCGGCCAGATGCAGTCACCTGAGTTGGAAATATGCAGTTCATTGATTTTCTGAAGCGAGTTCGAAAGACATTCCTGACCAACTTCAGGCGCACTTACTACTCGCAATTCGGCGAAGACGCCGTCTTGCGGGAATTACTCGGAAAAAAGCGCGGTGGTCTGTATGTGGACGTGGGGTGTTACCACCCCAAGAAATTTTCCAACACCTACATGCTTCACAACCTGGGTTGGAGTGGCGTCAACATCGACATGGAGCAGGAAAAAATCGCGCTTTTCAACTTGGCGCGTCCCCGGGATTTCAATGTCGTGGCCGCAGTTTCCGATACGCGTCAGCAGGTCACCATTCACCGCGACCGCCCTCACTCTCTGGGTTCAACAATCGTGCCAGGCTTGTTGGCTCAAGATGACCCTGCACTTGCTCCATTGGTTATGGAGACCCGAACCCTCGACGAGATCCTGGGCGAGAGTCCCTTGGCTGGTCGGGAGATAGATGTCATTTCCATTGACTGCGAAGGGCACGACTTCCAGGTGCTCAAATCGCTTTCGCTGGACATCTACCGCCCCAAGGTGCTCATCGTCGAATCTCACTCGCGGAGCATCGAGGAAATCATCGCAGGACCGATCTATCGATATCTGCAGGATCGACAGTACGAATTGCGGTCCTGGATGCACCTCTCCCTGGTTTTCGTGCGCAAGGGGTCTTACGCAGATCGCTAGTACGGATTTCCCCTCGCTCACGGGAAGGTGACGCTCACCGGTCCGGTCACCGTGGCCAGATCCACATTGGTCTCCTGAGGCAACAGCCCCGGTGACACCGCCTGCAGCCGCACCTGACCCGCGGCGGCGGTATCGGGCAGGAAGCTGCCCAGGGTGCCCGGCGTTCCCGCCACGCCTGAGGGCAGGAAGGTCGCCACCACGGGCGCGGCGCGCGGCAGGCTCAGCGACCAGGTGCCGGCGTCGGCGTCGACGGCGGTGCTTGCCAGTTCGACCGTGGTCGTGGCCCCCACAGGAATCGTCAGCGCCTGCAGCGCCCGCACGCTGGCTCCTGAGGGTGCTGCGCC
Source organism: uncultured Ramlibacter sp. (assembly GCA_964501495.1). GTDB lineage: Bacteria > Pseudomonadota > Gammaproteobacteria > Burkholderiales > Burkholderiaceae_C > Ramlibacter. The sequence goes on along the minus strand of CAZCTU010000030.1, from coordinate 5,011 downwards.
ACCTACGCTCACCGTACCGTTCACCGCCTGCACCACGCTCGCGGGCGGGGTGATGGGATTGCTCACGGTGTTGAGCGTGGTGATGCCGGTCGTGGGGGACACCGGTACGCCGGTGACCACTGCCGTCGCCGCGCCATTGCCGCCCACCACCACCGTGTAGCTGCCCCCGGGCAGATAGGGAAGGCTGAAGCGACCGGTCGACGGGTCGGCCAGGGTGCTGCGCACCGGGCTGCCGCCTTGCTGCGCGGAGACAGTGGCGCCAGCGGCCGCGAGCGATGGCGTGACGAAGCCCTCGATGCCCGCCACCAGACGCGGAAAGACCGAGACCACCGGCTTGAGGTTGTAGCGCCCCGAGTTGCCCCGCGGCACCACCGAGCGGCAGGCGTCGAAGTCCAGCACCAGGTCGGCCATCTGGCCTGCGGCCACGTTGAAATTGGCCTGCAGCTTCAGCCCGCTTTGCTGGGCGCTGGGGGTGTCCAGCGCGGTGATGCTGCCGCCGGTGGGCTGGACCGCGTTGGCCAGGGTCTGCAAGGGGTTGTTGTCCACCAGCACCAGGCGCACCTGGCTGTAGCTGCCGGCGGGCAGGGGCGTCTGCCCCAGTTCCTCCAGCGCGCCGTTGGTCAGGGCCAGCAGGTCCAAGCGCCGGGCGGGCTGCAGGACGATCTCCTGCCAGCCGCTGTCGCCGTCCTCCGCCGTCGAGTTCGTATGCACCCGCACCCGGTCCACCGTCACCCAGACGTGGTCATAGCCGCAGGCGGGCGCATCGGTCAGCGCCATGCGCAGGGTGCCCGTGCCCGAGTCCGCGCCGCCACCGCCGCATGCGGCGAGCAGGGCCGCCAAACCAAGGCCGGCAACGCCGAGCCAGCGCGTCATCGATGTTCGAATCTTCTTCATGAGTCTCCTCCCGATCGCGGCCGATGGGCCACGGAAGTGAGACATCCTGCGCAGGCGCGAAGGCGCGGGTGTGGCTTGGTGTAACGGTCGCATCCGCGGCCAGAGGAGGGGAGGAGCGCCCCCGTTACGGCCCTTGCAATTCGTCACCCGGAACCGGCCGACGCATCGGCGGGCTGGGGCGTTGACGGAGGGGAAACATCTCGCAGCCTTGATCGGCGTCAAGGAAATTGAGTTCAAATTGACTCAATGTTGAGGTGGAGTTAAAAACAAACAGTTCATTTAAAACGCCCGCCACGACGGGCTCACAAGGAGGTCCACCATGAAGTTCCCGTCCACCCGCACCGGCCTGCTGACCCTGGCCATGCTGGCAAGCGCCGGCCTGGCGCCGGCGCAGACCGCCGCCCCCGCTACTACGACTGCCTCCACGCCCGCCGCGCGCTATGCCGCCGAGAGCAAAGCCTTGTCGGCGCGCTACCAGTCCGACCTGCAGATCTGCAACAGCGAGGCCGAAGCAGCCGGACGCATGCAGTGCAAGCGCGACGCGAAAACCCAGTACGACAAGGACCTGGCGGCTGCCAAAGCGCAACTCGCCGTCGCCAAGTCGGCGCCCGTGGCCTCCGCCACGGCCAAGTCGGCGCCGGCCGTCTGCGCGGACTGCGGCACGGTCGCCTCCGTCGCCCGCGAACAGCGCGAGGGCAAGGCCAGCGCCGTGGGCACCATCGCCGGGGGCGTGGTCGGCGGCCTCCTGGGCAACCAGATCGGCGGAGGGACCGGCAAGGACCTCGCCACCATCGCCGGCGCGGCCGGTGGCGCCTACGCCGGGCGCGAGGTCGAGAAGCGGGTCAACACCAAGACCGTCTGGGTGGTGAAGGTCAACTTCGGCGACGGCAGTAGCGGCAGCTACGAGTTCGAGCAGGACCCCGGCTACAAGGCGGGGGATGCCGTGAAGAAGGCCGGCAGCTCGATCGCCCGCTGACCTTCGCCAGAACGCCGGACCCGTTCCTCAGGTCCCGGCCGGCGCGTCCAGATCGGTTCGCCGCTCGTACCACCCGCGTGAGCGGTTCACGACCCGTACCACCAGCAGCATCACCGGCACCTCGATCAGCACGCCGACCACGGTCGCCAGGGCCGCGCCGGACTGGAAGCCGAACAGGCTGATCGCGGCCGCTACCGCCAGCTCAAAGAAGTTGGACGCGCCGATCAGCGCCGAGGGGCAGGCCACGCTGTGTGCCTCGCCCAGTCGACGATTGAGCCAGTAGGCCAGCGCCGAGTTGAACAGCACCTGGATCAGGATCGGCACCGCGAGCAGGGCGATGACCAGAGGCTGGCCGAGGATGGCCTCCCCCTGGAAGGCGAACAGCAGCACCAGCGTCGCCAGGAGCGCGCCGATGGACCAGGGGCCGACCTTGGCCATGGCGGCGTCAAAGGCCGCCTGGCCGCGGGCCAGCAAGCGCCGGCGCCAGACCTGCGCCCCCAGAACGGGGATCACGATGTACAGCACCACCGAAGTGACCAGCGTGTCCCAGGGCACCACGATGGCCGACATGCCCAGAAGCAGACCGACCAGCGGCGCGAAGGCGACGACCATGATGCTGTCGTTGAGCGCCACCTGCGACAGCGTGAACAGCGGGTCGCCATTGGTGAGGCGGCTCCAGACGAAGACCATCGCGGTGCAGGGCGCCGCCGCCAGCAGGATCAGGCCGGCGATGTAGCTGTCCAACTGCTCGGCCGGCAGCATGGGCGCGAACAGCTGCCGCACGAACAGCCAGCCGAGGAAAGCCATGGAGAATGGCTTGACCAGCCAGTTCACGAAGAGGGTCACGCCGATGCCGCGCACATGCTGGCGCACCTGGCCCAGGGCGGCGAAGTCCACCTTGACCAGCATGGGCACGATCATCACCCAGATTAAAAGGCCCACCGGCAGGTTGACGCGCGCCACCTCCAGCGAGCCGATGGCCTGGAAGACTCCGGGCAGGAGTTGCCCGAGCCCGATGCCAGCGACGATGCAGAGGAAGACCCACAGGGTCAGGAAGCGCTCGAAGACACTCATGGGCGCCTGGGTGTCGACCTTGGCCGTCACCTCGCACTGCGCGCTCATGCCGGATCCCTCGCCAGATCGCGGGCTGTTTTCTCGATGGCGAGCTTGCTCACGCTGGCAGCGGGGAGGTTGACGAAAACCTCCAGGCGCTTGCGAATCAGGTGCAGGGTTTGCCGGAAGACCTCCCGCTGCTTGTCCTCGCCGCCTTCAACCGCCGAGGGATCGGCGTAGCCCCAGTGCGCGGTAGCGGGTTGCCCCGGCCAGTAGGGGCAGGCCTCGCCCGCCGCGTTGTCACAGACGGTGATCACCAGGTCCATGCGCGGGGAGTCCGCCTTGCCGAACTCGTCCCAGCTCTTGCTGTACAGCCCCTCGGTGGCGATGCCCGCCTTCTTCAGGGTCTCCAGGGCGAGTGGGTTCGGCTTCTGGTTTTCTCTTGGCGTGCTGCCTGCCGAGAAGGCCTTGAATCGGCCCTTCCCAAGGTGATTCAACAGGGCTTCCGCCAGGATGCTGCGGGCGGAGTTGTGGGTGCAGAGGAACAGGACGTTGATCGGGGCGGATTCAGCGCTCATGAAGGACTCGTGGTTAGCAGCAGGACGATTGGGGGGCGGAGGGGGAGCAGCAGCTCGTGCTGGCTGCGGAGACCGTAGGGCCGCAGCACGCAGCCGTTTTCGCTGGGACCGCCTTGGGTGTGGGCGCGCAGCAGGCAGCTCCAGCTGTGGGGTTCTGCTTCTCATTGAAGACAGGGATGTCGCCCAGCGTGTGAAAGTGCTCCCAAGGGATGCCCTGCGGGTCCATCACCCAGTGCTTGTCGCTACGGGCGTAGCAGCAGGTGGTCTCACCCTCGTCGAGAAGCGCCATCTCGGCGGCTTCCGCGTGGGATTTCATGGCGTCGAGTTCGGCGGCGGTGTCTACCTGAAAGCCCAAGTGGTCGAGCCCTGGCTTGCTGCCCCGCGTCGAAATGGCGAAGTTCACCCGGGGGTCGTCGAGCATCCACTTGGCGTAATCGGTCTCCAACCGCGCAGGCTCGGCCCCGAACAGGCGCGAGTAGAAGCCGATGCTCGCCTGCAGGTTGTCGACGTGAATGTGGACATGAAAGCGTTTCATGGTGCGTTCTCCCTTGGTTGAGTGGTTCAGCAGTCGCAGCTGGCCGCGGTGACGCCGCAGGCGGCGCCCTGGCAGCAGTTGTCGGTGAGGTAGGCGAGCAGGCCGTTCATCTGCTCGAAGTTCGCGCGATAGATCAGGTTGCGGCTGGCCCGCTCCTGCGAAATCAGCCCGGAGTGCGCGAGCTCCTTCAAGTGGAAGGACAGCGCACTGGGGGTGACGCCGAGTTGCTCGGTCAGGACCGAGGGAGTCAGTCCTTCGGTGCCGGCGATGACGAGGTGCCGGAACACCCGCAGGCGGACCGGCTGGGCGAGGGCGGCCAGAGCTTGGACAACAATTTGTTCTTCCATGTTTAAAGAATAATTGAATTAATGTCTTGAGTCCAGCACGGGACAGCTCCAGGGCCAAGAAATTTTCGGGAAGGGAGAGGAGAAGCCCTTGCCGGGCAAGCGTGCCCTGCAGGAGGGCTGTGTGCTGGAGCGGGCGATGGGAATCGAACCCACGTCTTGAGCTTGGGAAGCTCAGGTCCTGCCATTGAACGACGCCCGCAGGAGCCGCGATTCTAGCGGGCTGCGGGCGGGCAACGGGCATCGAGGTCGCCGCGCATCGGCGGCGGCGCCTCTTCCCCGCGGACCCTTCAGGCGCCGTCAGGCCGCTCCGGCGCCGCCGGCGACGGCCGGAAGCCGGAGGGGCCGCCGGCTCCCGTTGCCCCGGCCGACCCCAGGGCCGAACCCAGCGTACCGCTGGCCCGCTGCGAGGCGGCTTCGGCGGTGCGGGACAGCGCGCCCTGTTCCTCCTGCCCACGCCGCCACCACAGGCGCACGATCTCTGCCGCGGTGTCTCGGCCGCCCAGTCCGAAGGACAGGCCCACCGCCAGCGCAATGGCGCCCACGAAGGCCATGAAGAGCGTATTGACCAGTTCCGTGGCGATGCCGATCTGGTTGACCGCCACCACGATGGCGAAGGCCCACACCAGGG
>CAZCTU010000029.1:0-10903 GCA_964501495.1 uncultured Ramlibacter sp. | reverse complement strand
AGCCGCGCCTGCAGGCGCGCGGCCTGGGCTGCGTCGCGCAGCTTGAGGGACGCCAGCGCGCCGCCATAGAGGGCCGCGGCCTGGCGAGGCAGGGGCGCGTCGGCCGGCAGGGCCTGCGCCTCCCGCACCAGCACCCGCAGGGCGTCCACGCCCGGCGCCGACAGCACCCTGGCGCGCGCCGCAGCCAGGCCGTGGAGCAGGTCGGGACGCGAAGCCTTCGGCCCGGCGGACCCCATGTCCATCGGCAGGCGCGCGCGCATGTCGGAGATGCGCTCGGTGGTGAGCGGGTGGGTGCGCAGGTAGGCGAAGGAGCCGTCGTCGTTCAGGCGCGAGGCCTGCTGCAGCTTCTCGAACATGGCGACGACGCCTGCCGGCTCGAAGCCGGCCTGGGTGAGGACGCCGAAGCCGACCCGGTCGGCCTCGCGCTCCATGTCACGCGAAAAATTGAGCTGGCTGCGCATGGCGACCGTCTGCCCGCCGGCCACGACCGCCTGGCCCATGGCCGGATTGCGCGTGGCCATGGCGGCGCCCAGGATCATCGCGCCCATCACCAGCGGCGAGACCCGGCTGTCCTGGGTCATCATGCGGGCGATGTGGCGCTGGGTGACGTGGCTCAACTCGTGCGCCAGCACTGCGGCCACTTCGTCGCGGGTGGTGGTGGCCGAGATCAGGCCCAGGTGCAGGCCCAGCCAGCCCCCGGGCAGGGCGAAGGCGTTGATGCTGCGGTCGCGCCCGAGCAGGATGCGCCAGGCAAAGCGCTCGTCCATGTCGGGGGGCAGCTCACCGCGCTGGCGGGCGGCGGCCAGCAAGGGCACCCACAGCTGCTGCACGTAGTCGCTCAGCACCGCGTCGTCAAGGTAGTCGGGGTCGCGGAACAACTCGCGCGCGATGCGCTCGCCGAGGCGGCGCTCGGCGCCCACGCTCAGGCCCTCGGCATCGCCCAGGGTGGGCAGGCCGCCGGAGACCGCGGCGCCACCGGCGCGCGGCAGGCCCTGTGCGGGCACGCCGACCGGCGAGGCTGCGAGGGCCAGGGCCAGCGGGAATGCCAGAGGGCGCAGGCGCGCGAAGGCGGCCCGTATCATGGGCCGAAGGCCACGACTTCCGATATCCCGAGATGAATCCATTGACGCATTTTGACGCCCAGGGCCAGGCCCACATGGTCGACGTATCGAAAAAGCAGCCGACCCACCGGGTCGCGGTGGCCCAGGGCCGCATCCGCATGGCCCAGGCCACCTTCGACCTCGTGGCCCAGGGCCACGCGAAGAAGGGCGACGTGCTGGGCGTGGCGCGCATCGCCGGCATCCAGGCGGCCAAGAAGACGAGCGACCTGATCCCGCTGTGCCACCCCATCCCGCTCACCCGGGTGGCAGTGGAGTTCGCGCTGGAAGCCGACAGTCCTGCCGTGGTGTGCCGCTGCACCACCGAGACGGTGGGCGTGACCGGGGTGGAAATGGAAGCGCTGACCGCGGTGCAGGTGGCCTTGCTCACGATCTACGACATGTGCAAGGCAACGGACCGCGGCATGGTGATCGAGAGCGTGCAGCTGCTCGAAAAGCGCGGGGGCAAATCAGGCGACTGGGCGGCCCCTTAGGCCGCGTGCATCGCCGCGCTTGAACCCGGCCGCTGAAGGCACCCATTGCACAACTGGAAATGGTCCCACGGATTCGAGTCCGGACGCTGGAGATAATGGTCTTAACGACCACGAATCATCCGCCATGTCCTTGCCTGCTTTTCATCGCCTGCTGGCCCTGTGCTTCCTGATCCTGCCTCTGTGCGCAGCACAGGCCCAGGCCCTGCATCCCCGCTGGTATGGCCAGTGGGAAGGCAGCGACGGCTCGGCGCTGTCGATCAACGCCCAGCGCATTTCGACCGATGGCCTCAAGAACTGTCCGTGGCGGATGACGACCGGGTTCGACGCGAAGACCTGCGTGGCTTACTACAGCGGCACGGTCAACAAGGACGAGCTACTGGCCAAGCAGCGCCAATTCATTGCGGCACTGGACATGATCGGCAAGGAAGAGGGTCCACAAGTCCGCAGGGACGCCGAGACAACGTTGCGTCGCAACAAGGCCTTGCTGGACGGCATCAGCCAGGCGACTTTCCGTACTGTCGAGGTGATGCCGGCCATGACAGAGGACCAGTTCACCGGTGACACCGCGACCCTTTTCTTCCTGGATGAGACCACGGTCTACCGGGCCCACTTCTGCGAAGCCTGCCCAGGCAGTCTCTTTTCCCTGACCACCTACACCCGGGTTGCCGCCGCACCGGAGGCTGAGATGACCCCGACGGCCGCGACCATTGCACGCACCCCGCCTCCCCCAGCGGCACGCCCCTCCACGGACGCTCCTGCCAATGCGCGCGCACAGCCCGAGTCATCCGATAGCAGCACGTCCCGCTACAAACCGATCGCCTACACCGACTTTCTGCTAGACCACGGCAAGATGAAAGGTCAACGCATCCGACTCAAGGCATCGATCCAGTCATCGATGAATGTCACCTTCCTCCGCCGCAACGAACTGGACAGCAATCCTGTCATGGCGGAAATAGACGACCTGGCGCGCGAAGATCGCAAAAAGATCCTCACCCTTTGCCAGCATGTCTCCTGCTCGGGCGAGTTCTATGGCCAAGTCCAGGAAGGCACGCTCTTTCCCAAGATCAAAATCGAGCGAATCGAGTGGCAGGGCGGCGCCAACCTTTTAAACCGGCTGGGCAACATGTTGGGCCGCTGAAGCTGCCCGCGGGTGTCTTCAGAACAGCCGGGTGTTCAGGGCTCGCTGCCCGAAGGTGTCATTGGCCCGCTCGCGGCAGCGCTGCGCTGCCACGCTACAAACTCATCAGGGAAAGCCACGCGAAAACGCATCTCGTGCCAGATGGCACGGTCCTCTTGGCCGGCACGGCGCAGCGCCTCCACCAGCTTTTGCGCCACCTGCGGCTCGGGCGAGTAGTGCATCACCCGCTCGCCCAGGTCGGCCATCGCGCGAGCATTCGCCGGCGTGAGCGGCGTGGTGGTGAATTCGGCGAACGCCACCTGCGAGGCGAAGAGCCAGCTGCCGCGGGCCTGGGCCAGCGCGTCGTGCCGGTAAGCGGGCGCGCGGTCGGCCTCGGCCAGATAGAGCTGGGAAATGCGGTGGTAGTCCCACAGCCCATAGGCCAGGGCCGCGAGGGCAAGGCCGCACAGCGCCAGGCGCGAGGCTTCCCAGGCGGTGGCCTGCCGGGCGCCGGGCGCCACGGCCAGCTCTGAGGCAGAGCCGGAAGCCGGGGCGCCCATGGCGGCAGACTGGACGCCCGCCTGCAAGGCAGGCTCGCGCCGCAGCGCGAACAGCAGCGAGAGCGCGAGCAAAGCCGCCAGCTCGAAAGGCCCGTACCACAGCGGGTACTCGACCAGGCTGTGCAGCATCACCGCGCCCAAGCCGGCCCAGGCCAGCAGTCGGCCCGGCGCACGCTCGGCCCAGGGGCGGCCCTTCCACAGGCCCCAGGCCATCACCGCCGTCATCAGGGCGGCGGCGGGCAGGCCCAGTTCGACGGCAACCTGCAGGAAGAGGTTGTGGGCGTTGTCGACGATCAGGCAGAAGCGCTCGCCCGGGTAGAGCGTCACATGGTGGGCGTAGTCCATCTCGCCCAGGCCCCAGCCGGCCCAGGGGTGCTGGGCGATCAGGGTGAGCGCGTTGCGCCAGAGCACCTTGCGGCTCACGCAGCCCAGGTCGGTGGCCATGCGGCCCATCAGGGTCGTCGGCGACTGCCCGGTCCACCACTGGGCCAGCGCCGGCAGGGCCAGCAGCGCCAGCAGGTAGCTGCCCAAGGCGAGCGCGCCCCACAGGCGCCAGCGCCGGTCGGCGCCCCAGACCCAGGGCGCGACGAAGGCGAGGCCGCCGAGGATCAGCCACTGCAGCAGGCCGGTGCGGGAGGAGGTGAGCGCGCAGGCCGCCGAGATCAGCGCCACGGCCAGGCCGAGGGCGAGCGTGGCACCCGCATGCGCCGCGCCGCGGACGCGGACGAACAGGAAGAAGGCGGCGGCGAGGCCCAGGGCGAACAGGGTGGCGGCCTGGTTGCGCTGGCGCAGGTTGCCGTAGGCCTCGCCGTAGGAGGCGCCACTGATTAGCAGGCTGGAGTCGTGCACCCCGCCGAAGTACTGGGCGATGGCGATCGCCGCATTCACCGCGGCAGCCGCCAGCCAGGACAGGGCCACCGCGCCCGCCATGTCGCCGCGCTGGGCTGGCGGCAGGACGAACCAGACCAGGGCCGCGGCCGCCGACAGGGCCGTCTGCAGCACGATGGGGCTGGGTCCCCAGGAGGGGTTGAGGAACCAGGGAAGGAAAAGCACGAAGGCCAGCACGAGGCTGGCCAGTCGTTGTTCGCGGGGGAACAAGGGGTCCGAGAGGGAAAGGGGGGAGGCGGTGCGCACCCCCCGATCATCGCAGGACGGCCGTCAGGCCAGATCGTGAGGCCCCCGGTCAGAGGGCCGACGCTCCGGCCTGGCCTTGCTTACTCGGCGGCGGCTGCCTCCTCGCGGCAGGTCGCGGGCAGGTACTTGATCGGCATCGGGTTCGTGGCGCCGGGCCCGCAACCCCAGCGGAACACGGGGGTGCCCACGTCCGCCGCGAGCTTGAGCGTATCGGCGTCCTGGTAGGGCCGCAGCTGGATGGTCTTGCCATGGGCGTCACCGGTGATGCCGGTGGCGGCCGAAGTCACGGTGATGACGCCGTTGGCGTCGGTGGCCACCGAGGCAACGTAGGTGCTGGTCTGGGTGCCGGTCTCGCAGCCCCATTCGCCGGCAGCGGGCGCGGTGGCGACGCTCTGGTAGACCTCGGAGATGGTGGTGCGGCAGCCGGAGGCGGCGAGGAGCACCTCGCTCACCTTGGCGCGGGCGGTGTAGTCCTGGTAGGCCGGCAGGGCGACCGCCGCCAGGATGCCGATGATCGCGACGACGATCATCAGCTCGATCAGGGTGAAGCCACGCTGGATGGCGCGGCGGATGCCAGGCTGGGACAGGCGGGAGACAGGGCGCTTCATGGGACCTCCAGTGGAAAGAAGAAGCAAGTTGACAGTGATGACTGCGTTTTGATTACTTGACGAACCTGAATCTGACGGATTCGGCAGAAAGTGTCAATTCAAAAATTACTTAGGGGCGTTTTCTGTCGCCTCCCGGCCCTCCTGGAGGCCGGCCAGTGGGGGATTATTGGCGCTCGCCCGCAGCAGCAGCCACAGGATCGTCACGGCGTTGACCGCCGTCATGGAAGTCGCCATCGGCAAGGCCAGAGCGCCCCACCGGAACAGGGCCAGGTTCGGCATCACCAGCAGCAGCCAGGCGCCGGCCACCATGAGCATTGCCTTGCGCCCGGCGCGGGTACCGCCCGGCGCCTCCCCGGCCCCCCGGGCGCCGGCCCGGGGCAGCCCGGGCAGCCCCAGGGCCAGGCCCAGCCCGGTGACCAGGAGCAGAGCCGCCTCGTAGCCGACCGCGTACTCGGGCCGTGAGGGCAGCCGCCCCTCGAGCAGGCCGGACAGCAGGTGGGCGTGGATCTCGACCCCGGGGAAGGCCTCGCTCACCGGCGTGGCGCGCAGGTCCTGCAGCCCCGGCGTGGAGGACCCCACCAGGACGATGCGTCCCCGCAGCTGCTCGCGGGCCATGCGGCCTTCGAGCAGGTCGGTCGCCGACACGTAGCGGAAGGAGCCGCCCTGGGCGCCCGGCTGGCCGCGGTAGGGGACCAGGGCCACCGCGCCCTCGCCCACCGGCAGATCGAGGGGCACCGCCATCGCGCCGCCTTCCGCGGGTTGCAGGCGCAGGCCCCGCAGCACCGGCGCGCCGCCCGAGCGCCAGGGGTCGGAGAACACCGGCGCCACCGAGGGCCGGCCCTGCAGCTCGCGGAACATGGCGAGCACCAGGGACTCGTAGACCTGGCCCTCGAACTCGGCCAGCAGGGGCACGCCGCGCACCAGGCCGTCGGGGTCGATCAGCGGGTTGAAGAAGCCCGCCTGCGGCGCGGCCTGCGCCAGCGCGGGGAGCGTGGCGCCATAGCCACGCCAGTCGGTGAAGCGCTGGCGGTGCCCCTGCAGGCTGTCCGCCCCCATCACCGGCGCCGGCAGCTGGCCGCTGCGGCGGCCCTGCGGGTCCTGGTTGAAGTAGTAGCCCAGGATCACCGGCCGGCGGGCGATGGCGCGGGCGAAGCGGGCGTCGTAATCGAGCTCGGGCTCGAGCGCCTGCAGCCGCCGCAGGAAGGCCGGCTGGTCGGCCAGCTCGCGGGCCGCGAGCTGCCGCAGGCGGGCCAGGCCGGAGCTGGTGTCGGGCTCGGCGAAGACCACGTCGAAGCCGACAAGGGCCGCCTGCTGGCGCTCGAACAGCTCGTCGACCAGGCGCGCCAGCCGGTCCCGGCCCCAGGGCCAGCGGCCCTGCTCGGCGAGGCTCTTCTCGTCGATGTCGACGATGACGATGCGCGGGTCCAGCGCCTCGGCGCGGGTCAGGCGCAGGCGCAGGTCGTAGGCGAAGGCGTCGAGCCGGTCCATCACCGGCAGGGGCAGCCAGCCACCCAGATGCGCAAGCCCGAGGAGGACCGGCAGCAGCAGGAGCCCGCGCCGGCCGGTCGGCAGCCGGTCGGCCACGCCGGCAAAGCGCCGCAGCAGGTAGCCGGTGAGGCGATGCCAGAGGGCCGGCGGGGTGTCCATGGGCGTGCAGGAAATACAACGGGGAATGCGGGTACGGCAGGGGCGCAGACTCAGTCCAGCAGGAACTCCATCTCGACCCCGGCAAGCTCCAGGCGGTCGCCCGCGCGCAGGTCGACCGGATCGCCGCCCAGCGCCGCGCCGTTGAGCCGCGTGACCGGCCCGCCCTCCACGTGCGCCAGCGTGTAGCGGGCGCCGCGCCGGGTGATGGCGGCCACCGCTCCGCCGGGGCGGCCGATGGTGGTGACCACCTTGACCAGCGCCATCTCACGCCCGGCGCCACCGCCCGTGAGCACCTTGATGCGCGCGGGCGGGGCGGTCTCGGCAGCCGCCGGGGCGAAGGGGAGCGGCGATGCAGGAGGTGACGCGGGCGTGACCCGTTCCGATGCGGGCGGCGCCTGCAGCGACGCGGGGCGCGGTCCACCGGCCGACCCGATCGCCTGCTGGAGGGCCTGTTGCGCGGCGGCCTGCGCGGCGCCGGGCCGCACCACCATGGTCTTCTCGAAGTCCGCGGTGGGCACCTCGTCGACATAGCGCAGGCGGTACTTGCCGATGTCGATGGTGTCCCGGTGCTGAAGCGGCGCGCGCTGGACCGGCCGACCATTGAGCAGCGTGCCGTTGGTGCTGCCCAGGTCCTCGAGGACCACGCCCCCGGCCTCGATCAGGATCACCGCGTGCTCGCCGCTGACGGCGAGGTTGTCGATGACCACGTCGTTGTGCGGGCGGCGGCCGATCGTGGTGCGCTCACGCACCAGCGGCACCTCGCGCAGGGTGACGCCATCGAGGGTGACAACGAGTCGGGGCATGCGGGGTTCCTCAGTTCGGTTCGTGGGCGTGGGCGTGGAGGGGCGGGTCGCCGGGCGCGGCCTGTGCCAGCAGCACGCTGACGTTGTCGCGTCCGCCCCGTTCATTGGCCCGGGCCACCAGGGCCGCCGCGAGCCGGGCCGGCGGCCAGGGCTGGGAGAGGATCTCGGCGATCTCGGCGTCGGGCACCATGTCGGTCAGGCCGTCGGAACACAGAAGGTGGCAGTCGCCCGGGAGCACCGTGTGCTCATGGGTCTCGAGGGCGACGGCGGGCTCGATGCCCAGCGCCCGCGTGACCAGGTTGCGATGGGTGGAGAGGACCGCCTGGGCCGGAGTGATCAGCCCGGCGTCGAGCTGCTCCTGCAAAAGCGAGTGGTCCCGCGTGAGCTGCTCGAGCTGCCCGCCCCGCCAGCGGTAGGCGCGCGAGTCGCCGATGTGGCCGAGGAACAGGCGGCCGCCGATGAACACGGCCAGCACCAGCGTCGTCCCCATGCCCCGGTAGCCGGCATGGGCCTGGGCGGCCTCGAAGATGGCCTGGTTGGCCCCGGCCACGCTGGCGGCCATGGCCTGCATCACCGCGACCGCCGGCAGGCGATGCGTGGCGTGCCAGGCAGGTCCTTCGCGCCCGGAAGTGCCCGGGTCCGGCCCGAGCCGGGGCAGGCCCTGGCCGTCCGGGCGCCGCGCATCGAGCCACCGGCCCATCGACGTGCCGATGCTGGCGACCGCCATGCCCGCCGCGACCTCACCGGCGTTGTGGCCCCCCATGCCGTCGGCCAGCACCGCCAGGCCCCGGGCCTCGTCGACGAGCAGCGCGTCCTCGTTGTTGGCTCGCAGGCGTCCCGGGTCGGTGCGGCTGGCGAAGGTGTAGTGCATGGCCAGTTTCCTGGTGGGGGTGAGCGTGTGGAGGCGTCCGGGCATCAGGAGGCGGCGGTCTCAGGCCAGCGCGCCAGGCAGTCGCCGAGCGCGTCGGCCAGCGCGGCGCCGTCGGGGTAGCGCTGGTCGGGAGACTTGCGAAGCAGCCGCGCGAGGACCTCGGCCAGGTCCTGCGGCAGCTCGGGCCGCAGGCTGCGCAGGCCAGGCGCTTCCTGCTGCGTGATCTGGTACATCAGCCCGGCCAGCGAGTCGGCCTCGAAGGGCAGTCGACCGGTGAGCAGCTGGAACAGCGTCGCGCCCAGGGCGTAGAGGTCGGCGCGGCCGTCGATGGGCTGCCCGGCGAGCTGCTCGGGCGCCATGTAGCCCGGCGTGCCCAGGAGCGTGCCGGTCCGGGTGCGCGACTGGTCGGCCAGGCGGGCGATGCCGAAGTCGGTGACCTTGAGCAGGTCCTGCGCCGGCACCCACAGCAGGTTGCCTGGCTTGATGTCGCGGTGGATCACCTGCAGCCGGTGGGCATGGTCCAGGGCCCGGGCGATCCGCTGGCCGAAGTCCACCACCTGCCGGGGCGGCAGCAGCTCACCCTCGCGGGTGTGGCCCGAGAGGTCCTGGCCGGGCACGTACTCCATGGCGATGTAGGCCAGGTCCTGCTCCTCGCCGGCGTCGTAGATGGTGACGATGCCGGGGTGTGCCAGCCGGCCCGCGGTCTCGGCCTCGCGGAAGAAGCGCGCCTTGGCCTCGACCAGCGCCTCGCCCTCGAAGGCCTCGCCCAGGGCCAGGGTCTTGATCGCCACCTGCCGGCTGATCTTGGGGTCGTGCCCGAGGTAGACGGTGCCCATGGCGCCCTGGCCCAGCACCTTGTCCAGCCGGTAGCGGCCGAGTGTGGGCAATTGCAGCGTGGGGTCGTCGAGCACCAGGGTGCCACCGGGGTGGGTGCTGGGGCGGCCCAGCATCACCGTATCCGCCGCCCGCCGGGCACGCTCGCGCCGCTGCGGCAGGTCGGCGTAGCCGGGGTCGAATTCGGCCATGTGGGCATAGACCGACTCGGCCTTGTTGAACTGCCGCCGCCGCTCGAAGTCCAGCGCCAGCTGGTAGAGGTTGTCCATGACCGCGGGGCCGAGGGGCACCCGGCGGAACCGGTCGAGGGCCATGTCGGGCTGGCCCTGGCCCAGCAGGGCCAGACCCATCATCCGGTGCGCCTCGGCGGACTCGTCGTCCGAGCGCCGCTTGCCATCCTCGGTCACCAGAAAACGCCGGGTGGTCAGCGCCAGGTGCCCGAGCAGCAGCAAGGTGGCGGGAAAGACCAGGGGCAGCCAGAGCCCCGCGCCCGCCAGCAGCAGCCACTCGGTGAGGAAGAAGGCGACCAGGACCGCGCCGGTGGCGACCGCGCCTGCTGCCGCGCGCAGCCTCGGCAGGCCCCACGCGAGGTAGGCCATCACCCCCGCCGCCAGGCCCCAGATCGCGGCCAGGGCCCCCGCCGGTTGCACGAAGCCGTGGCCGCCGGTCAGGCTGGAGATGACATGGGCCAGGCGCTCCGGCGAGGACAGCGAGGGGTACCCCGGAACGGCCATGGCGCCGCCGACGCCCGCGGCGGTGGCGCCCACGATGACGATGCGGTCAGCGTAGCGCTCGGGGGGCACCTGGCCGGAAAGTACCTCATGGACCGCGTCCACCGGAAAGGGCGAACGCCCCCCGGTGGTTGGATAGAACTGCGACATGACAATGGATTTTCCGTCAGTGGGCACTCGCATCGATCCGATTTCCAGGGCCGGGCCAGCCGCCGGCCGGAGCGCGCTCGGGGGCAGGCGCAGGCTGGCAGCGGCGGCAAGCAGGGCCAGCGACGGGACCGCCCGGTCGCCCATCCGCACCAGCAAGGGGTCGCTGCGCGCCACCCCGTCGGCATCGGGCAGCAGGTTCAGGTGGCCCACGCCCAGGGCAGCCTGGCCCAGGGAAGGCAGCGGAAACTGCCCCCGGACGGCTGGCAGGCCGGCGCGGCCGCCCCCCGGCCCGGCCGCGGCCGCAAGCGGGGGAACCGGGTCCGCCGGCAGGGTTGACCGCAGCAGGTAGTCGGGCAGGGGCGTCTCGGTTGGCGCGGGTCCGGACCGGGATGCGCCGGCTCCCGTGCCCAGGGTGAACACCGCCGGCAGCAGGACGTTGCCCGCCCGGCCCAGGCTGGTGGCCAGGTGGGCATCCGCATCCAGGGCGGCTTCGGCCTCGGCGGCGAGGCGGGCCAGGGGCGCCGCCAACGGGCCGGCGTCGCCGGCCGCCTTGCGCAGCTGGCGGATGTAGGGCAAGCCCCGGTCGGACTGGGGCTCGAGGAAGAGGGTGGTGTGGACGATGACCCGGGGCTTGCCCTGGGCCAGGCGGTCGATCAGCTGCGCGTGGATGTCACGCGACCAGGGCCAGCGGCCGAGGCGGGCGATGCTGGTGTCGTCGATGGCGACGACCACGATCCGGTCGGAGGGCGGTGGCGCGCCCCAGGTGCTGGCGGCGTCGAACAGGCGCCGGTCCAGCGCGGCGATGCCATCGGTCGACAGGTGCAGGGCAATGACGGCGGCGCCCACCGCGAAGGCCA
>CAZCTU010000028.1:253-10959 GCA_964501495.1 uncultured Ramlibacter sp. | reverse complement strand
GGAAGTTCCACATCGGCCACATCATGGAGTACATCCAGGCCGACATCTGGGTGCGGTTCCAGCGCATGCAGGGCCACATGGTGCATTTCGTCGGGGCCGACGACGCCCACGGCGCCCCCATCATGATCGCCGCCGAGAAAGCCGGCGTCACCCCCCAGGAATTCGTGGGCGCCATCGCCGCCGGCCGCAAGGAGTACCTGGACGGCTTCCACGTCCGCTTCGACAACTGGCATTCCACCGACAGCCCCGAGAACACCGAGCTGGCCCAGGGCATCTACCAGGCGCTCAAGGCCAACGGCATGATCGCCACCCGCACCATCGAGCAGTTCTACGACCCGGTCAAGGGCATGTTCCTGCCCGATCGCTACATCAAGGGCGAGTGCCCGACCTGCCACGCCAAGGACCAGTACGGCGACAGCTGCGAGGTGTGCTCCAGCGTCTACTCGCCCACGGACCTGATCGCCCCCTACTCCACGCTCACCGGCGCCACGCCCGAGCTGCGCAGCTCCGAGCACTTCTTCTTCAAGCTGTCCGACCCGCAGGTGGTGGACTTCCTGAAGTCGTGGACGCAAGATGGCAAGCTCCAGGCGGAGATGGCCAAGAAGGCCAGCGAGTGGTTCGAGGCCGGCATGGCCGACTGGGACATCTCCCGCGAGGCGCCCTACTTCGGCATCGAGATCCCCGACGCCCCGGGCAAGTACTTCTACGTGTGGCTGGACGCCCCCGTGGGCTACCTGGCCAGCCTGAAGAACCACTTCGACAAGGGCCAGGCCAAGGACCACTGGCATGACGCCTCCCGCACCGACGCCAGCTTCGACGAGTTCGTGGCCGACCCGGCCGTGGAGCAGGTGCACTTCATCGGCAAGGACATCGTGTACTTCCACACCCTGTTCTGGCCCGCCATGCTGAAGTTCTCCGGCCGCAAGACGCCCAGCCAGGTCAACGTGCACGGCTTCATCACCGTCAGCGGCGAGAAGATGTCCAAGAGCCGCGGCACCGGCATCGACCCGCTCAAGTACCTCTCCCTGGGCATGAACCCCGAGTGGCTGCGCTATTACATCGCTGCCAAGCTCAATGGCCGGGTGGAAGACGTGGACTTCAACCCCGACGACTTCGTGGCCCGCGTCAACGCCGACCTGGTCGGCAAGTACGTGAACATCGCCTCGCGCGCCGTCAAGTTCATCCCCGAGGGCAAGCTGGTGGCCAGCGACGCCGCCAGCCTCGGTGCCGGCAAGCTCGTGGAGAGCGTGGCCCACCTGTTCGAGACCCGCGAGTACGGCAAGGCCCTGCGCGAGATCATGGCCTACGCCGACGAGGTGAACCTGCGCTTCGACGGCGCCGCACCCTGGAAGCTGGTGAAGGAAGGCAAGGGCGACGAGGCCGCCGCCGTCTGCTCCGAGTGCATCGAGCACTTCAAGGTGCTGGCCGCCTGCCTGAAGCCCGTACTGCCGGCCCTGGCCGAACAGGCCGAGGCTTTCCTGCAGTGCGCGCCGCTGGACTGGGCCAGTGCCGCCCGTCCCCTGGGCGCCGGCCATGGGGTGGGCAGCTACCAGCACCTGATGCAACGGGTCGACCCCAAGCTGCTCGACGCGCTCTTCGACCTGCCTGCTGCCGATGCGGGCGCAAAGGTCGCCGATGCAAAGACCACCGCCAAGGCCGCCGACAAGTCCGCAGTCCCGGCAGCTGCCGTGCCCGCCGACGGCGCCCCGCTTCCCGGCGGCGAAGCCATCGCCGACACCATCACCATCGACGACTTCGCCAGGATCGACCTGCGCATCGCGCAGATCGTCGCCTGCGAGGCGGTCGAGGGCTCGACCAAGCTGCTGCGCCTCACCCTGGACGCGGGCGAGGGCCGCACCCGCAACGTCTTCTCCGGCATCGCCTCGGACTACAAGCCCGAGGAGCTGGTGGGCAAACTGACCGTGATGGTGGCCAACCTCGCTCCGCGCAAGATGAAGTTCGGCGTCTCCGAGGGCATGGTGCTGGCCGCCAGCCATGGCGACGAGAAGGCCCAGCCGGGTATCTACGTCCTCCACCCCTGGCCGGGCGCGCAGCCGGGCATGCGTGTTCGATGACGGACGCCTCACCGATGCAGACCATGTCCCGCCCCCAGGCGTCCGCCCCGCGTGGCGCCCTCCTCACCCTGGCCCTCGCCTTCGCCACCCTGCTCCCGGGCTGCGCGGTCATCGCGGTGGCGGACACCGCCGCCACCGTGGTGGTGGGGACCGTGGGCCTCGCAGCCGACGCCGTCATCGGCACCGCCCGCATGGTGCTGCCCGGCGACGACAAGAAAGACAAGAAGTAGCGCCCCTCAAGGCGCCCGTCGAGGCGCACAATGGTTTCAGCCATGCGACTTGCCCTCCCGCGCTTCCGCCCCCGCCTGATCGACGCCCTCCAGGGCTATGAAAGCGGACGTTTCCTCAAGGACCTGGGCGCCGGCTTCACCGTCGCCGTTGTCGCCCTCCCCCTGGCCATGGCCTTCGCCATCGCCAGCGGCCTCCCGCCTGCGGCGGGGCTGTGGACTTCCATCATCGCCGGCGCCCTCGTCGCACTGCTCGGCGGCTCGCCAGTGCAGATCGCCGGGCCGGCGGGCGCCTTCATCGTCATCGTCTACGGCATCGTCGAACGCCACGGCGTCGCCAACCTGCTCATCGCCACCGCCGCCGCCGGTGTGCTGTTGTTCCTGATGGGCCTGCTGCGCCTGGGCAACCTGGTACGAAAAGTCCCCGCGCCCATCGTGATCGGATTCACCAACGGGATCGCCGTGCTCATCGCGCTTTCGCAGTTGCGCGACTGGCTGGGCTTGTCCGTGCCCCGCATGCCGGCTGATTTCTTTGGCCAGCTGGCCACGCTGGCCACCCACATCGGCAGCTTCAACCCCTGGGCCTTCGGCCTGGGTCTGGCCACCGTCTTCGGACTGTGGCTGTGGCCGCGGCTGTGGCATGCCAGCTCCCCGCTGCGCGCCTCTACGGACACACCGCTCGTGCATGAATTCGCCAACGTAGGGGCCCGGGTGCCGGGGCCGGTGGTGGCCCTGGTGAGCCTGAGTCTGCTCGCGGCCCTGCTCCACTGGCCGGTGGAAACCATCGGCAGCCGCTTCGGCGGCATTCCCTCGGGCCTGCCCTTGTGGGCTCCGCCCGACCTGAGCTGGGCGGGCCTGCAGGCGCTGGCCCGTCCCATCCTCACACTGGCGGTGCTCGGCGCGATCGAGTCCCTGCTCTGCGCCCGGGTAGCCGACCAGATGACCGGCTTGCCGCCACACGACCCCAACCAGGAACTCATGGCCCAGGGCCTCGCCAACCTGGCCGCGCCCTGCTTCGGCGGCATGCCGGCCACCGGCACCATCGCCCGCACCGTGACCAATGCGCGCGCCGGGGCCACGAGCCCGGTGGCGGGTCTCGCCCATGCGGTGGTCCTGGCCGCCATCGTGCTGCTGGCGGCGCCGCTGGCGATGCAGGTGCCGCTCGCGGTCCTGGCCGGTGTCCTGCTGTTCACGGCCGGGAACATGGGCGAGTGGCATGAGTTCGCCCGCCTGCGCGGGCAGCCCTTGGCCCACGGCGTGCTGGTCGTCCTGACTTTCTTGCTCACCGTGGTGTTTGACCTCACGGTGGCCCTGGGCGTGGGGCTGGTGCTGGCCTGGGGGCTGTCCCTGCGGCGGCCTGCCGCAGGGGAACCGGCGTCCTGACGCCGCTCAGGGCAGCAGACGAGCGAGCGTGGGGCTGAGGCTGGGCGCTCCGGCCACCGTGTCGGCCATCATTTCGGCGGCCGTGAACTGTGTCGTCTCCGACTCGCCCCGGGCGAACTGCTGATAGACACCGCGGTGCCGGCTGACCTCGGCCTGCTCGCGCCGGGTCCATCCCCAGCCATCGAGGGTGTAGCTGTCGGCACGCCGGGTCACCTCATGGGCCTGCCGAGCCAGGCCGCCGGCTTCGTCGCGGGCGGCCTGGCGCGCTGCGCCCGAGGCCAGGGCTGCACGCGTCAGGGCGCTGGACGCCTGTCCCAGCAAGGCATTGGCCTCGCGGATCGCGGCCGGCGTGAGGCGATAGCGGACGAACAGCTCGGTCCCGTCCGGCACCTTGCCGTTGTCGCTCGGAAGCGAATCAAGAAAGGCCTGGCGCTGGGCATCACTCACCCCGGAGTCCGCAGGGAACAGGCTGTCCAGGCACCGGACTGCGTTGCCGCCAACCACGGTGGACGTCAAGGTGGCCTCCGACCCGGGGCGGAGCATGCCGTACTGGCGCTGGAGGGTCTTGCCGGCGGACAGGTTCAGGCCCGTGCTCGACTCCCGCGATGCGCCCCCCGTCAGCGCCTGCGCCCCTGCCGTCACGCCGACTTTCGCGCGCCGGATCTGGGTCTCGACCTCGCCGGTCGCAGAGGTCTTGAAGGTCGACTCGCTGCCCAGGGCCGCAGCGGCCTCGACCGACAAGGCCGCCAGCGTCAGGTCGGCCTTGACGCTGAGGCTGGCCCGTCCGTCGAGGGACTGGCGCTCGATGCGCTGAACCTGCTGCGGCGCCCACACGGCGGGGTCCATCTCCCCACCCGTGATCAGGCCGCGGAGCATGGACAGGCAGGACTCCCGGTCGCCGAAGCGCAGCTCGAAGCCTTTCTCGCGCTCGACCTGCGACTCCCCCCGGAAATTGACCAGTTCGGACAGCGCGGACAGGCTCACGCCATGGCGCACGGCGCCGCCGCCTTGCACCCGCACCACATAGCCGCCATCGGGCTGCAGCGTCACGCGGATACCGTTTTGCCGCTCGGCGCGCAGGTCGGTCGAAGTATTCACGCCAGGGACGACCGGAGACCCGACCGACACCGTGCCGTAGACGCCCATGCGGATGTCGAAGGCCTGACCCAGCGCCAGCTCCTGCACCTGCCGCTCCACTGAGGCCAGAGCGAGGGCCTGGTGGCGCTGGCCCTCGGTGACCGACACCGCCACGGGGGCGGGATCGGCCGTCGCCCCGCCGGCGCTCAGGCTGCCCCGCTTCGCACCGGTGACCCGCTGGAACATCCCGCGGAGCTTGGCGAGGCTCCCTTCGGGATCGAAATCACTGACCAGCTTGCCCATGGGGCGCTTGTCCTTGCCCAGGGCCCGGGCCGCGTCCTGGACCTCGTGCTTGAGGAAGGCGCTGGACCTCTGGGAGGAGATCCCGAAGGCGGCCAGTCGCTTGACGATCCGCCCGGTGTAGCCGCCGGTGCCCCCCGACGGCGTGGCACTGGGCGAGAACTCAGGATCCCCGCTTTCCAGGCCCACCTGCAGGATGGCGATACGCTGCAGGCGGTCCATCAACTGGGCGGCCTGCTTGCCTTGCTCGGCGCTGGGCTGGGACAGCTCGCGGAGCGTGGCCACGCGCGAGTGCAGCACGGGGAGCCGGACCAGCCGGTTCATCTCGAGCGCGATCTCACGCAGCTGCGAGACGTTGGGCTCGATGCGGGACCCCTTGTCGCGCCGCAGATTGGCGGGATTGAAGCCGGCGAGCGCCTTGCATTTCTGGGCGATGGCGTCGGCCAGCTCCTTGATCCGCGCCGGATCGCCGCCTTCCACCTTCAGCTCCTGGAGGCGGGAGTCGGCATACAGGATGTCGCGGACCATGTCATGGTCCTTGCCCGCCGCCGCCAGCTGGGCGGGATCGCCCAGCCACGACCGGTCGGCCTTGTCATGACCGGGCAACTTGTAGGAGACCCGGGTCAATTGGTCCAATGCCTCCTTGAGCTCCGCCCTGGACTGGACCAGGTCCTGCTCGAAGCGGATCCAGGGCATGGTCTCGTCCACCACGTCGGCCAGGGCCTGGTCGACTTCCGGACCGGTGGCAATTTCGGTCTTGCGGCCCGTCACCTCGCGGAACAGGTCCCGCACGACGCGGGAGGCATGCAGCGCATGGAAGCGCGTCTCGTCCAGGGAAGCCAGCAGGGTCGACTCCTGGCAGGCACGGGCGACGGATTGCATGAGTTCTCTGCACTCCACCACCTCCGCCGAGTTGCGGAAACCCTGGCGGATGTGCGCGCGCAGCAGGCCGGCGTCCATGCCCTGCTTCTGCAACTTGGCGAGGAGTCCGTTGACCTTGGCCTCGTCGACCTTGCCCAGCGTGGGGTCGTACAAGGAGAGGCTGATCCAGGCGCCGATCTGGGCCGACCGGGTGCTCACCTCCTCGGAGGCGTACTTGACCAGCCAGTTGATGACCGTCTCATCGGCCTGCACAGCGCCAAACAGGCTGACCGGCAGGTGCGCCTTGCCGGCCGCGTTCCGCGAAGCCATGAAGGCATCCAGATCGTCGGCCACCATCCGCAGGTTGTGCTGGACATCCAGGTTGCGCAGGGCCTGGGCATTGCCGGGGTCCAGGGTGGCCATCTTGAGCGACAGCGCATCGTCGTGCCAGTCGGCGCCCTTGAAGAGCGTGTCGATGACCACCGCATCGCCCCGGGCCAGGTCGTGCAGCCAGCGCGCCTGGTCCGCATGCGTGATCTTTTCATCGAGGTGCGCCATCAGGAGCGTCCGGGGCGTCTCGGGCAGGCGCTGCAGGATCGCGAGCAGCCCGCCGCGAGCCGGGAGATAGGCCTGCGGCGGCAACTTCGACAGCATCCTTCCCATCCGCGGCGCTTCGACCTTGAGCGCCGCCAGGTCCGTGTTCCGCGTCTCCACCAGCGTAATGCGCGACTGGAGGGCCTGGACACCGCTGCCCAGTGCCTGGCGGTCTTGGTCCTTGAGTGCGCGGCACAGGGGCAGGGCTTTCTGCAGGACGGCCAGCCGCTCCTGCAGAACCGGCAGCGCCGCCTTCACACCGCTCCAGGTCTTGGCATTCTCCAGATCGCCTTTGACCTCGGTCATCCTCTTTTCCAGGTCGGCCTGGCTCGGCTCGATCTGGCGGCGGCGCTCGTCCACCAGTTGGGCGCATGCGGTCCGATCGGCATCGTCCAGGTCCTGGAGGGCCGGCAGTCGGGCCTTGAGCACGTCCAGACGCTGAAGTCGGCTCTCGAACGCGCCGATGTCCGCGTTTGCCGGGCAAGCCTGTTCGAGCTCGTGCTTGAAATCGGCCGCGGCCTGCTGGGACCGTTGGCGCCGGGCCTGCGGGTCCTCGGCAGCGCGGACCGCCGGCGCCGAACCGGCCTGGCTGACCATGAGGCGCTGCGTGGGCAGGGTCGGAGGCTGCTCGGTCTTGGACTGCTGAACCGGCAGCACGCTGACCGTCCGGCTTCTCATGCTCGCAAAGCTCGGGAACTCGATCCTGGACCAGCGCTCCGTGATGTCCCGCTTGAGCGACTGGAGCCAGCGGCCGAGTCTTTGCAAGAAGCCCAGCTTGGCGGGCGCATTCTCGGTCGCGGCGGGCAAGGGGCTCGCACTGTGGGAGCGCTGGGACTGGCGGGCGGAGGAGTTGCTGGGCTGCATGATGGCGTCGCGGTCCGGAAGTGGGTTCCGGGGCTGAGTAACCCCCCTCGGGAGGCCGGTTCCGGCACGCCCGGGCGGCCAGGGCCGCCCCGCTAGAATCTTCGGATTCACCGGACCCCTGCCATGAGCCTCCTGCTGCGCATCTTCCGTCGCCCCGACTACAACTCCGAGGTCACCTCTTTCATTGGCGACCTCAAGGCCGCCAAGCCCGACCTGGAGGCCCAGCAGCGCGCCGGCCGCGCCCTGCTGTGGGACAAGCAGGTCGACCGCGAGCTGCAATCCGAGTGGAAGCAGGCCCGGGTGCGCCAGAAGGCCTACGTCTACGGCAGCGGCCAGTAAGCGCGCGCCCACCCTCTCGTCTCCCCCGACCTGTCCCCTTCATGGAAGACACCCCCGACACCCTGCCCGTCCCGCTGGACGGACAGCCGGGCCTGCCTGATGTGGTGGACCAGGTCGCGCTCGCCCGCCTGTATGGCGAGCCGCTCTTCGCCCTGCCCCAGGATCTGTACATCCCGCCGGACGCGCTGGAGGTGTTTCTGGAGGCCTTCGAGGGCCCACTGGACCTGCTGCTTTACCTGATCCGGAAGCAGAACTTCAACATCCTCGACATCCCGATGGCGGGCGTGACCCGCCAGTACCTGCAGTACGTCGAAGAGATCCGCAGCCGCAACCTCGAGCTCGCCGCCGAATACCTGCTCATGGCCGCGATGCTGATCGAGATCAAGTCGCGCATGCTGCTGCCGCCCAAGAAGACGGCCGAGGGCGAGGAGCCCGAGGACCCGCGGGCCGAGCTGGTGCGCCGCCTGCTCGAGTACGAGCAGATGAAGATGGCCGCTGCCCGCCTGAACGAGCTGCCCCAGGTGGGACGCGACGTGCTGCGGGCCCAGGTCTACATCGAGCAGTCGCTGCAGCCGCGCTTCCCCGACGTGACCACCCTGGACCTGCAGTCGGCCTGGCGCGACATCCTCAAGCGGGCCAAGCTGGTGCAGCACCACAAGATCTCTCGCGAGGAGTTGTCGGTGCGCGAGCACATGTCCATCGTGCTGCGCAAGCTGCAGGGCCGGCGCTTCGTCGAATTCGAGCAGCTGTTCGACGTGACGCGCGGCGTGCCGGTGATGGTGGTGACCTTCATCGCCACGCTGGAGCTGGCCAAAGAGTCCCTGATCGAGGTGACCCAGGCCGAGGCCTTCGCGCCGATCTACGTGCGGCTGGCGTACCAGCCCGCCTGAGGCGCACGGGCCGCACGGGCCAACACCCCACCCGAACTGCCTCACGCCCAAGGGCGCACCGACCCGAGCTGGCGAAGGCGTGCCTGTCAACGCGTCACCGCGTGCCCCCGCAGCGGGCCGTCACGGGCCACAATCGGCGCCCCTCTCGGGCCGCCTCCTCCATGACATCTGCCACTGCGCCGGACTTTGACGTGCTCGTCGTCGGCAGCGGCCTGGCCGGGCTCACCGCCGCCCTGCTGCTCGCGCCGGAGCGCCGTGTGGCGCTCCTGACCAAGCAGTCCCTGGCCGAAGGCGCCAGCGGCCGGGCCCAGGGCGGCATCGCCGCGGTCATGGCCGCGGACGACAGCTTCGAGGCCCATGTGGCCGACACCCTGGTGGCCGGCGCCGGGCTCTCCGAGCCCGCGGCCACCCGCTTCGTCGTCGAGCATGCGCCGGAGAGCATTGCCTGGCTCCAAGCCCTGGGCGTGCGCTTCACCGAGGAATCGGGCCAGCTGCACCTGACCCGCGAGGGCGGGCACAGCGCAAGGCGCATCGTCCACGCAACCGACGCCACCGGCGCGGCGGTGCAGCAGGCGCTGCTGGCGCAGGTGGCGCGCCGGCCGGGCGTCACCGTGTTCGAGAGGCACATGCTGGTCGATCTGGTGAGCAGCCCCGGGAACGGGCAGGACGCCGGGGCGCAGGCCCACCTCCCGACGGGATCGCAGACGCCGCACGCGCCCACGCCCCGCCGATGCCTGGGCCTGCACGCCCTGGACGAGGCCAGCGGCCAGGTCCGTACCTTTCGCGCGCCGCACACGGTGCTGGCCACCGGCGGCGCGGGCAAGGTCTACCTCTACACCACCAACCCCGACACCGCCACCGGCGACGGCATCGCGGCCGCCTGGCGGGCGGGCTGCCGGGTGAAGAACATGGAGTTCATCCAGTTCCACCCGACCTGCCTCTACCACCCGCAGGCCAAGAACTTCCTGATTTCCGAGGCGGTGCGCGGCGAGGGCGGGCGATTGCTGCTGCCCGATGGCACCCGCTTCATGCCGGCGCATGATGCGCGGGCCGAGCTCGCCCCGCGCGACATCGTGGCCCGCGCGATCGACTTCGAAATGAAACGCCACGGACTGGACTGCGTCCACCTGGACATTTCGCACCAGCCGGCCGACTTCATCCGCACCCACTTCCCCACCATCCACGCCCGGTGCCTGCAGCTGGGAATCGACATCACCCGCGCGCCGATTCCGGTGGTGCCCGCCGCGCACTACACCTGCGGCGGTGTGCTCACCGACCTCGCCGGCCGCACCGACCTCGAAGGCCTGCACGCGATCGGCGAGACCGCCTGCACCGGCCTGCATGGCGCCAACCGGCTGGCGAGCAACTCGCTGCTCGAATGCCTGGTGTTCGCGCGCGCGGCGGCGCAGGACATCCTGGCCCACCCGCTGCCCCGGCCATCACCGCTGGCTGCGTGGGACGAGAGCCGGGTCAGCGACGCCGACGAGGCCGTGGTCATTTCGCACAACTGGGACGAGCTGCGCCGCTTCATGTGGGACTACGTGGGCATCGTGCGCAGCGACAAGCGCCTGGAGCGGGCCGCGCGCCGCATCGCCCTGCTCCAGCAGGAAATCGCCGAGTACTACGGCGCCTTCCGGGTCACGCCCGACCTGCTGGAACTACGCAACCTGGTCACTGTGGCCGACCTGATCGTGCGCTCGGCGATGGCGCGCCCCGAGAGCCGGGGCCTGCATTTCAACCGGGACCACCCGGACACAGGGGCCAAGGCCAGGCCGACGGTGCTGCGGCCGGTTGGCGCAGCATCCGTCCGCAGCTGAGGGAGATGTGAGAGGAGCAGGCCGGGGCGGCAGAAGCCGCCCCTGACCTCAGGCCGCGCCGAGGTTCGGCACCAGCGCGCCGGCCGGCTGCCCGTTCTTGAGCGCCGCGGTGAAGGCCAGCATGCGGTCGATCGGCAGGCAGGCGCGGTCGACCAGCGCCAGATCCACCGTCACCTCGTTGGCGCCGGTCTCCAGCACGCGGGCCACGTCGGTAGCAAAGCGGCGCTGGTCGGTGCGCAGGGCGGGGCGGTTGCGCGTGCAGTTGCGCGACGGAGCCGA
>CAZCTU010000028.1:0-243 GCA_964501495.1 uncultured Ramlibacter sp. | reverse complement strand
TTGCAGGTGGCGCTGTTGCCGGCGGTGGGCGCCTCGATGAACACCTTGCCCGGGTTCAGGGTGCGCAGCTTGTGCATCATGCCGTTGTCGGTGGCGACGATGAACTCGCGCGCGTCCATCTCGCGGGCGGCCTTGAGGATGCCCGAGGTGGAGCCCACCGCGTCGGCCAGGGCGATGACCTCGGCTGGCGACTCGGGGTGCACCAGGATCCTGGCGCCAGGGTGCTGCTTCTTCAGGTCGTCC